>NZ_JBFULJ010000536.1:0-2603 GCF_056400385.1 Priestia sp. P5_B4 | reverse complement strand
CTCAAACGTGGGTATTAAGTACGTTAAAAAGTGTTCAACAAGGAGCTGATTTAAGCAGCCTATGGTTAAATATCAGCATTTTACTAGCTTTTGCACTCGTTTTTTTCCTGCTGTCTATTTATAAATTAAATCGAAATAATACTGTTCAAAAGTTTATTTAAATGGTAAAGTCAGAGAATACCTCTGGCTTTTTTTGCAATTTTTAAAAAGTTACAAAAAAAGATTGAAAAATATAAGATGAAATTTTAGAATGAAAGAGGAAAGGGGTATACAAAAAGAGAATAAATAGGGGAGAAAAACGAAGTTCATGTTGGTTCTTTGCACAAATAAATGAAATCGCTTACATAAGGCAGCATGAAAATACGGAAGGAGAGATTGTCAGCGAGATAACAAAGGGGGAAAAACAGTGGGAATTTACGAACTACTTGTACCACGCACGGTTTTATATGGAGAAGAATCATTTTCTAAAATTGGAGAACAGGCTGCACTGCTTGGGACAAAGGCGTTGCTTATAAGTGATGACGTTATGGTGAAAGCAGGCAATGTAGAAACTTGCCGTCGTTACTTAGCCGAGGCTGGCATGGACTGTGCCGTGTATACAGGCGTAAATTCAGAGCCGACAGATATTCATCTAGATGAAGCGCTTGTTATATGTAAAACGGAGCAGTGCGATGTGGTTATTGCCTTAGGGGGAGGCAGCTGTATCGATACTGGAAAAGCGGTTGCCATTATGATGACAAATGAAGGGCATCTACGAACGTATTTTCAAAATCAACAAGATTTTCAAGATAGTCCTCTTCCTTTGGTTGCCGTGCCTACGACTGCTGGAACAGGCTCAGAAGTGACGAAAGCGACGGTTATTACAGACACGGCGTATGATGTAAAAATGATGCTTGCAAGACCTCAATTATTGCCTGATACAGCCATTGTTGATCCGTTATTAACTCTATCATGTCCAAAACATGTAACGGCAGCTACAGGAATTGATGCACTCAGTMATGCAGTGGAAGCGTATTTGTCTAAAAAAGCACATCCTTTTACAGATTCACTTGCGCTTCAAGCAATTGAGTTAATCATGAAAAATATCCGTCTTGTGTACAGAAATGGAGAAAATGTTCAAGCAAGAAATGAAATGGCCTATGCTTCTATGCTGGCAGGAATGGCGTTTTCAAATTCATCTGTTGCTCTAGTGCACGGTATGTCAAGACCTATTGGCGCGTTATTCCATGTGCCGCACGGTATTTCTAATGCGATGCTCCTGCCTGCGGTTTTGGACTATACAAAAGAGGCTTCAATCGATCGTTTAGGTGAAATAGGACAAGCTCTTTTTCCGAACGTATCATATACAAAAAAAGAAGGAGCAGATGTGTTAATTGAAGCCATCAAGCAGCTTTGTATCGACTTAGAGATTCCTAATCTTCAATCGTGGGGCATCGATCGCCAGCTATTTTACGCAGCGGTTGAGAAAATGGCAGCAGATGCGATTCAAAGCGGAAGTCCTGCTAACCATCCGGTTGTACCGACGGCCGAAGAAATTATCCAGCTGTATTACACGTGCTATGAATATGAGTTTGAGTCTGCACTTTATAAAAAATAAGATAAATTCAAAACAAATTGAATGAGGGATGAAAGGGGAAACGTTATGGATTTGCTGATTATTTTGCTGTCTCTGGGGCTTTTAATGCTGGTTGCTTACCGCGGATTTTCAGTTATTTTGTTTGCTCCACTGTGTGCGCTGCTAGCCGTTATTTTAACGGAACCAAGCTATGCACTCCCGTTTTTCTCAAACGTTTTTATGGAGAAAATGGTTGGGTTTATTAAAAACTACTTCCCTGTCTTTCTATTAGGAGCAGTCTTCGGGAAGATGGTAGAAATGTCTGGAGTCGCTGAATCGATTGCGAAAACAATTGTTAAAGTAGTAGGGGCTAAACGCGCCATCTTGGCTATTGTTTTAATGGGAGCAATCTTAACCTACAGCGGGGTAAGTTTATTCGTTGTTGCGTTTGCAGTTTATCCGTTTGCGGCTAACTTATTCCGCGAAGCGAATATTCCAAAACGATTAGTACCGGGAACGATTGCATTAGGAGCTATTTCGTTTACCATGGATGCACTTCCGGGTACACCGCAAATTCAAAACGTTATCCCAACGACTTTTTTTAAAACAGACATCTATGCTGCTCCGACACTGGGGATTATCGGATCGGTTATTGTCTTTAGCTTAGGTCTTTGGTATTTAGAAAGCCGAAGCAAAAAAGCAAGAAAAGCTGGAGAAGGCTACTACGGGTTTAATAATGAACTAGCGGCTGCTGCAGAGCTAGAAAAAGAGTCTGTACCTTCTACAGAACCTAAATATGAACCTAGCGTAGCAAGACAGATTCTTGCATTTGTTCCGCTTGTGCTTGTAGGGGTTGCAAACAAATTTTTTACTGTTTCTATTCCAAAGTGGTACCCAGACGGTTTTGATTTTGCCAAAATTGGCCTTGAAGCGTTCGGAAAAGTAGATTTAACCGCAGTTGTTGGTATTTGGTCAGTGGAATTGGCACTTGTTATTGGAATTATCACAACGATTGCGTATGACTGGAAGAGAGTGACAACCGGTTTCC
>NZ_JBFULJ010000535.1:0-2616 GCF_056400385.1 Priestia sp. P5_B4 | reverse complement strand
CACATAGGATGTGCGACTGATATACGAAAAAAATCAAATGAAAATATCATCGTATATGCTCATGAATTTGATAAGCCGTATATTGAAGGGAAACTTCCGCTTATTAAAACGAATGCGAGTCGAATGAGTAACGAAGAACTAGCAGCTATACCTGATGAAATAAAATCTTTTTATAAAAACCCTCCAAAAGTTGACGTAGATATAGTATTAAAAGGGAGTCAAATGCTCCCATACTGTGAAGGCATTGAACCGATTTTTACCCCTGGACATACGCCTGGGCATGTAAGTTTTTATTTAAGAAAATCAAAAACACTGGTTGCTGGAGATGCTTTAGTGTTGGCAAATGGACGATTAATGGGACCTGTTAAACAAACGACCTTAAATATGGACCAAGCAGTTCAATCACTCGAAAAATTCTTACACTACGACATTGAGCATGTTATTTGTTACCATGGAGGTTATTTTCAAGGCTGTCCGAAAGAAGCAATTTTAAGGATAAAAGAACACATTGCACAGGGAGAAAGTTAAGGGGAAATGAACTTGGTTTTTGCTAGAAGAAGGAAGGGAAAATAGAAACCAAAGGGGATGTATAAAATGTTTACACCAACTATCAGTGTCCGAAAAATAAATGATAATCTCATTATAAAATGGCAGCTTTCACACTTTACGATTCCGTTAGAAGACATTCTTGAAGTAACGGAAGATGACACGTACGGAGGCAAAGAAGTAAACGCCATTCGAATTGGCCCTCCGTACGGAACGACTGACCGCATCTTTATAAAAACGGCCAATAAAAACTATCTGTTATTTACCTCAAACGCACCTGCTATATTAAACGAAATAAATTCATAACGATTATTACTAAATACGAGATTTATAGGAGAGAAAAAATTGAAGATTAGCCGTACTTTCGATACTGGTAAAATTGCCAAGCTTAATCAGTCTGTTCATCAACTTCATGTAGAATTATACCCCGAGCGCTTTCAAATATATGATTTTCAGAAGATACATGAATTTTTTAAGAAAGTGATGAAAGACGATAGATTTATCTTTCTTTTAGGAGAAGACGAAGGTCAGCATGTGGGATTCGCTTGGCTGGAAATAAAGCAGTATTCAGAGACCGTGTTTAAAAAGACTTACAAGTCAATTTATGTTCATCAAATAAACATCGCAGAACCCTATAAAAACAAAGGGTTTGGTTCGAGTTTGATGAAAGAAATTTATAGCATTGCTCGTACAAACGACATCAATACAATTGAGTTAGATTATTGGAATGATAATACGATTGCCGAAAGCTTTTACGAAAAAGAAGGATTTGTTACGTATAGAAAAATGGCTTATAAAGAACTTTAAAGAGAGCATTTACTTGCTCTCTTTTTTATATCTAAGAAGCCATTTTTTTCATTTTAATTACTTAATAAAATAAAGTACGCGATMTGAGAACTTAACTCTTGAAAAATTTTTGTTTTACATTTATACTTACATTCTTGTTCGCGTAATGCGACAACTTACTTTATATTCAACTAGGAGGTATACAGATAGTATGGAAAATTTCATTTATCATAATCCCACAAAATTAATCTTCGGAAAAGATCAGCTTCAAGCATTATCAGAAGAACTCCCGAAATATGGAAAAAATATTTTGCTTGTATACGGCGGAGGAAGCATTAAGAAAAATGGTTTATACGATCAAATTCTTACGCTGTTAAAAGAGTTAAACGTAAATATACATGAGTTAGCGGGCGTAGAGCCAAATCCTCGACTATCTACGGTACGAAAAGGAATTGAAATTTGCCGAAATGAAAACATTGACTTCATGTTAGCAGTCGGCGGAGGAAGCGTTATTGACTGCACAAAAGCAATCGCTGCCGGAGCTGAGTATGAAGGAGACGTCTGGGATATTATTAACAAAAAAGTAACGGCTACAAAAGCACTGCCGTTTGGAACGGTATTAACATTGGCAGCAACAGGTTCTGAAATGAATCCTGATTCTGTTATTACGAATTGGGAAACAAATGAAAAATATGTTTGGGGAAGTGCCGTTACGCATCCTGTATTTTCTATACTAGATCCTGTGAACACGATGTCTGTTCCTAGAGATCAAACTATCTACGGCATGGTAGACATGATGAGCCATGTATTTGAACAATATTTCCATAATGTGAAAAACACGCCTTTACAAGATCGCATGTGCTATTCCGTTTTACAAACAGTAATTGAAACAGCACCAAGATTGCTAGAAGATCTGCAAAGCTACGAGCACCGCGAAACGATTTTATATTCCGGAACAATCGCATTAAACGGAACACTTCAAATGGGCTACTTTGGCGATTGGGCTTCACATACAATTGAACACGCGGTATCAGCGGTATATGACATTCCTCATGCAGGCGGTTTAGCAATCCTATTCCCAAATTGGATGCGACACGTTGTAGATCAAGATGTAACTCGTATGAAGCGTGTAATGACAAGCATGTTCGATATTGAAACTGTAGGTAAAGGCGACAAAGAAATCGCATTAGAAGGAATCGATAAGCTAAGCGCTTTTTGGTCAAGCCTTGGTGCACCTTCTCGCTTATCAGATTACGATATCGGAGAAGAGCGACTAGACGAAAT
>NZ_JBFULJ010000534.1:0-2627 GCF_056400385.1 Priestia sp. P5_B4 | reverse complement strand
AAACGTGCTCCTGTTCGAAAAGATTGCCCTGAATCAAATGGAATACCCGTCACAATAAAATCCATATCTGCATTTACTTGTTCTACATACGGAAGTCTCATAAACGTTCGAGGTCCACAAAAACGCGGAGATTCAAATGAATTTTTCGGCTGATATTTTGGCATGATTTATTCCTCCTAATGGGTTTCATTCATTAGCGCCGTATCATCATTTTAGATACTGACGCTTTTTATTTAGATACTTTTTATTAATGCAAAATGCATGCCAAATTTCATCACCCTATTTCGTGCAATTATGGACGATTTTCAATTCATAATAGAATCAAAACAAAAAAACCGATTCAGTACTGACTCGGTTAATTCATTTTGAATTATATTTTCCTTATTTAATATTGTACTTTCGTAAACGTCTTACAACCGTAGGCTGACTGATTCCTAATGCATCTGCCATTTCATACGTCGTTTGACACTGACGATAAGCACGAATCAGCCAGTTTTTCTCCACTTCTGCAAGTGCTTGCTGAAGCGTCATTCCCTGAGAAGTTAAAACATCTAGGGTCTCCCATTCTTCTTTTTCACTTCTGATCTTTTCTGCATGAAACGGCAGGTCTTGAGGCGAGATACTGTTTTCATCCGTTGTTAACACGAGACGTTCAATCGTATTTTCTAGCTCGCGCACATTTCCGGGCCAATGATATTCCACTAATTGATTTAGTGCTTCTGCATGAAAAAATTTCTTCATTTTATATTTTTCATTTTGTTTATGTAACACGTGATAAAGCAGTGCCGCGATGTCTTCTTTTCGTTCGCGAAGCGGAGGAATTGTAATCGGAATAACGTGTAATCGATAAAATAAATCTTCGCGAAATGTTCCTTTTTTGATCATTTCCTCAAGCGGCTGATTTGTTGCTACAATCAGCCTGAAGTTTACGTTTTTGGATCGTTCACTTCCAACTTTGGTGACTGTTTTTTCTTGCAGCACTTTTAAAAGCTTCACTTGCATATCAAGTGGTAGCTCTCCTATTTCATCTAAAAAAAGCGTACCGTTATGAGCTAATTCAAACTTTCCTATTTTTCCTTTTGTACTTGCACCTGTAAAAGAGCCTGCTTCGTATCCAAACATTTCAGATTCAAACAAACTAGACGGAATGGCTCCGCAGTTGATTTCAATAAACGGCTCTTCGTTTCGTTCACTTCCATAGTGTAAAGCACGAGCAAARGCCGTTTTACCAACACCCGATTCACCTAGCAACACAACCGTTGCATCGCTGTCTGCCACGCGATTAATAATGGACCATACCTTTTTCATCGATTCACTTCGTATGACCATATCATTTGACTGCTGTTCCCGAAGCTCTTCCACTTCTAGCTGATATGTTTTCATTTTCACTTCGAGCTGCTGATAATCTTCTTTTAAGCGCTGAAGCTCTGTTAAATCATGTGAAAAGCTGATTACTCTTTTCATACACTGATGTTCATCATACACGGGAATACCGGTTGCCATTACAACTTTGCCCGTTTCTGTTTTTTGCATCAGCTGTACTTCTTTCTTTTTCTTTAACACTTCAATCGTAACGGAAGGTGAAAATATCCCGCGGTCTTGCAATTCGTATACGGTTTGTCCGACTAACTCTGACACGTCATACCCGTATATATCACGGCAGTTTTGACTCGCTCGTAAAATACACCCTTTTTCATCAGTGATGACGATATTGTCGTTAGAAGCATGCAAAATAGCTTCAAGCTCTCGTTCAATCATCTCAGTGCAGTACTCCTTTTTATTTAATCTGATTTTTCAAATATTTATACCTTCTATTTTATCAGTAAACTCGCTTATTCAACACAAAAAGCTCCTTTAATAGGAGCTTTTTGTTTAAGATAGCTGCTTCATTTTTTGTTTGAATAACGCTACTTTAATCATAAARTAAGTAATGTTTTCAGGTAATTCTTCTTTGATTGGTTTTAACTTTTCATCGCCTACTGAGGAAGCAGCTTCTAAAATAAGCTGTTCGTCCTCCTCTGAAAGAAAAGGTGACCAGTCAATTTCTTTTTCTTCTTCTGCGCATTTAAACAAATGATTTTCAATGGTAATGCGGCTCAATTCACGTTCAGCAGCAATTTCATCTAACGATTTTCCTTGCTGAAATAGCTCATACGTCATTAAGTGAGAGCCTTCTTTTGATGAAGCTCTTGCTTTTTTCGGAGCAGGCGCTGACACTTCTCGCTTTCGATCCGGATGTTTCTCACAAAACTGTTTGATTTCAGTCATGAATCGTTCTCCGTACCGCTCTTGTTTTTGTTCTCCCACTCCCTTTACAGTAGCGAACTGTTCAAGCGTTACCGGAAGTTTTGCACACATATCATGAAGAGTATCGTCTGAGAAAATAACAAAAGGAGGCACGCCGGYTTCGTCTGCTAGCTGCTTTCGAACGGAACGCAAATGAGCAAACAGCTCGTCGTCTTGGACAATTTGCTTCACTTCCATTTGTTCTTTTCTCATCACTTTTTCCGTACCAAGAAGTACGCCTTTTCCTTTGGCCGCTACGGATAAAGTAGGAAAGGACCCTTGTCCTACTAAAATAAACTGCTCTGAAATCAAATACTCAATAAAATCGCTCACTTCTTTAG
>NZ_JBFULJ010000533.1:0-2627 GCF_056400385.1 Priestia sp. P5_B4 | reverse complement strand
GATGTATTAAATTTATCTCAAAAAAGTATAGGGGACTCGCTGGTTGTGCTGTCTAAGCTTGTTTTTCAAATGGGACTTGCAGCCTCGCTTATGCTTTTATTTTTATCGCTGCTTGATTATTTGTACCAAAAGTTTGATTTCGAGAAAAATATTCGAATGTCAAAGCAAGATATCAAAGATGAGCATAAAAACATTGAAGGGGATCCTCTAATCAAATCAAAAATAAAGCAAAAGCAGCGGGAAATGGCAATGTCTCGCATGATGCAAGAAGTTCCAAAAGCAGATGTCATCATTACAAACCCCACTCATTATGCCATTGCTTTAAAATATGATGAAGAAAAAATGGATGCTCCCTATGTTGTAGCCAGCGGCGTAGATTTTATTGCTCAAAAGATTAAAGGAATCGCCAAAAGTCATGAAATCACCATGGTAGAGAACCGCCCGCTGGCAAGAGCACTTTTTGACCAAACTAAAGTAGGAGATGCAGTACCCGAAGAATTTTTTAAAGCGGTGGCTGAAATATTAGCTTACGTATACCGCATTCAAAATAAAATGTAACGTTACGCTATTGTAAGGAGAGAAAAATTAATGTCTGCAAGAGAACTGCCAGTTGTTATAGGTGTTGTACTCATTATCGTTATGCTTGTTATTCCGTTGCCTTCATGGTTATTAAGTATTTTAATCATGATTAACATTTCTCTTGCGCTRCTTGTACTGCTCGTTTCCATGAATATGAAAGAACCTTTAGAGCTATCGGTATTTCCGTCTTTGCTGCTGGTTCTTACGCTGTTTCGATTAGGTTTGAATGTATCGACAACACGTTCAATCTTAGGAACAGGAGAAGCAGGCGGAGTGGTGGAAACATTTGGCCACTTCGTTATTGGAGGCAATCCGTTAGTGGGCTTTGTTGTCTTCATTATTTTAATTATCATTCAGTTTCTCGTTATTACAAAAGGAGCGGAGCGTGTTTCTGAAGTAGCCGCACGCTTTACCTTAGATGCGATGCCGGGTAAACAAATGAGCATTGATGCAGATTTAAATGCAGGTATGATTTCAGAAAAGCAAGCAATTGACCGCCGTGAAAAAATTCAGCGCGAAGCAGATTTTTACGGAGCAATGGATGGAGCTAGTAAATTCGTCAAAGGTGATGCGATTGCAGGAATTGTCATTACCCTTATTAATATCTTGTTTGGAATTATTATCGGCATGCTGCAAATGGGAATGTCCATCACTGAAGCATCCCAAACCTTTACTTTGTTAACAGTAGGCGATGGGTTAGTGAGTCAAATTCCAGCCCTTATGATTTCAACAGCGACAGGTATTATCGTCACTAGAGCTGCTTCAACAGGCAATTTGAGCGAAGATATTACACAGCAGCTGTTTGCTTTTCCCGTTATGCTTTATGTTACTGGAGGAACGATTGCCGCTCTTGGTTTAATTACGCCAATTAATGATGTTATTACAATGCCTATTGCTATTTTGTTAGGAGTGGGAGGCTATTATTTATCTCGGGCTAAGCATCAGGCGGTTCGTGAAGAAATGGCGCCTACTGAAGAAGAGATGGAAGACAATGAAATGAAAAGTCCGGAGAGTGTTGTCAATCTATTAAGCATTGATCCAATTGAATTTGAATTTGGGTATGCATTAATTCCGCTTGCTGATACGAATCAAGGAGGCGATCTGCTCGATCGAATTGTGATGATTAGGCGACAGCTGGCACTTGAGCTAGGATTGGTCATCCCGGTTGTTCGCATCAGAGACAACATTCAGCTTCAGCCCAACGAATACTGTCTTAAAATAAAGGGCAATGAAGTGGCAAAAGGGGAGCTGCTGCTTGATCACTATTTAGCAATCAGTCCGGGAATGGATGATGATTTGATTGAAGGAATTGATACATTAGAGCCAGCTTTTAAAATGCCTGCAAAATGGATTAGTGAGTCGGTGAAGGAGCAGGCTGAGATGTTCGGGTATACCGTTGTTGACCCGCCGTCGGTTGTGTCTACGCACATAACAGAAGTTATAAAATCGTATGCGCATGAGCTGATTGGAAGGCAGGAGACAAAGCAACTAATCGATCACACAAAAGAAACGTATCCTATTTTAATTGAGGAAGTAACACCTAATCCGCTTTCCGTTGGAGACATTCAAAGGGTACTGGCAAAACTTTTAAAAGAACACGTCTCAATTCGAAATTTACCCATTATTTTTGAGGTGCTGGCCGACTACGGAAAAATGACGTCAGACACCGATTTGTTAACTGAATATGTCCGGCAAGGGCTCGCAAGACAAATTACCAGTCAATACACGGTCCAAGAAGGTCTGCTTCGAGTTCTTACCCTTTCAGGAAAAGTTGAAAAAACGATGGCGGAAGCTGTTCAACAAACGGAGCATGGGAATTATTTATCACTAGACCCTAACGTTTCACAAGCTATCGTGGAAAGTATAGCCAAGCAAACAGAAACACTTTCTTTTCAAGAACAGTCTCCAATTGTGTTATGTTCTCCTGCGGTGAGGATGTACGTGCGTCAAATCACTGAGCGGTATTTCCCCCATATGGCGGTTTTATCATATAACGAGCTAGAAGCAAATGTTGAAGTTCAAAGTGTTGGAGTGGTGGATATCTGATG
>NZ_JBFULJ010000532.1:0-2628 GCF_056400385.1 Priestia sp. P5_B4 | reverse complement strand
AGCTAGCACAGGTCTTAAAACATAAAAATATTTTTTGATTTTTACTTCGTCACCTTGTAAATACTCTCGAAAGTTATTTCTAGCCATATTTAAATAGTGGTATATACAAGAAGTAGGAATAAAGATGTTAGAATGTAGTTCTTTCATTTTATCAAATGTTGAATACGCCTTGTAATATACAATGTTTGATTGCATCCATTCTAGTAAGGGTGGGTTTGATTTTCTAAAAAGTTTTAATGTCTTGGTTAAGTCCCAGCCGCTAACATCTAATAGGTCATTAATAGGTAGCTCTATTACATCTCGCTTTTTACCTACACCCATTGGATCAATGCTTAAATATTTATTCCTCTTATGAATATAAATAAATCTAACATCATAATCGCTATCTTTAGATGGAAAGTCCCACGCTCTACTTCCAGATTCACAAGCGTATAATACTTTTACGTCGTAATCTTCTTCAATTTTCTTTAAAGCTGCAACGATTGTTTCTCTCATAACCCAACCTCATTTTCTTTTAAAGCTTTCTATATACAAAAGCTATTACTATTTCTCCTATTATATTTCATAATGGATGGAAAATGGTAAATAAATAAAAGAAGCTTCCTTTAGGACTCTAAAAATCTACGAAAATATAGAGAGTAAAGAATTATATCACTCAAAAAGCACTACATCCAATCCGTTTCTGCGGTAACAGGTTAGAAGCGTATACAGTTCTGCACGGTGATGGTATAAATGAGACTGAATTTCAAGCAGCCACTCAAAACGTGTATACGTGCATCCCCAATAGGATGTCTGCAGTGAAAATAGCTTTTGTTCGTCAAAAGAAGARTAAACTGCTTTTAGCTGATTGAAGCCCTCTACTAAAGCTGCTTTGAGTTCAAGCTTTGTATAAGCTGGATGCTGCAGATAAAAGTCATTCATTTTATCTGCAGAGTAGCCTAAGGAAATATAATAGTCTGCACTGCAAATGAGACATAAATGCTGAAGCAGCTCTTGAATAGACCGCTTGTGAGGGAGGGGACGATAAGCAAGCTCTTCTTCTGTAACGTCATTAATAATTGCGGTTAGGGAATGGATGTTAACGTTTATTTGATTAAATACCGTCTCACAATACGAATTCATATATTCACATCCTTTTTATTCAACTAAATACCGCATTTTTTGATCGAGCCAGTACTCTGATTTTTCATTGTTATCGAGCTTGATATAGCAATCGACAATTTCATCATAAATGAATTCCTTTTCTTCTACTAAATCAATAAATTTAATGAGTAAAAATACGGCTTTTGAAACTTTTCCATTCTCACAAAGCCATTCTTTCATCCAGATTAATAAGTCAAGAAGAATAATCTCTATTTTTACTCGGATATCAAGGAACCAATCGTCATAAATCGTTGTTAAATAATGAGGAACTAATTGGTGCAGTCGCTGTTCAGCTTCCTTAAATTTCAACGCCGGATCAGACTGTTCGGTAATCCACTGAAGGTCAGTTAGTAAGTCTAATCCATCGCTTGACACATCGGCGTTTAAAGAAATGAGCTGCCTGTTAACAAGTAAAACCGGCTCTGCGCTTTCTGCGTTCAATAGCTTTTTTAAATGAGACAAATAGACGCGTAAATTTTTTTTGGCGTTGCTTAAAGGTACGTCAGGCCACAGCGCTTCGCATAGCTGTTCTCTGCTGATAGAATGATGAAAAATAAGATATAGTAAAATTTCTTGAGCAAAGCGCTTATTCCAGCCTTCTGGAATAAGCTGGCCATTTACATAGACGGAAAAAGAGTACAAAAAATCYACTTTAAGAGAGGGTGTATGTGAATGAAAATCTTTTTGTATATCTATAGCTGTGTCACTTTCCCAGTTCTTAAGTATTTTCATAGGATCATTCTTTAAAGAAGGTAATTGTTGTGTATTACTTTTAATAAAATCTATAACAATTTCTTTGAGTAAAGCTGTTTTTTCTTTTACTAGAAATGAAGAATGAGCGTTAGGTATGGTCATATGACTGTAGTTTTTTAAAAACATCGTTTTTGAAATCAGATACTGTGATGAAAGCAGCAAATCATGTTGGCCAGATAAAGTGAGTACAGGAAGTGAAATACTAGTCAACTCTTGAAATAGATTGTCTGTAATAGATAGTTTAAGAAAGCGGAAATATACCCCGGGATCCAATTTTTTTAGTCTTTCAATTACCTGTTGTATGTTTGTAGGTTCCAAACTCTCTAGTTTGCCTAATTCGAAAATTTTATCTACCGGTATTTGGTTTTTACTTTCTTCGTTGTAACATCTCTTAATCTTTTGAAGGGTGCTATCGGAATAAAAAGGAAGAGACAATAGTATCAGTCCTTCAATAAGAAATTCATAGCGAGCAGCAAATTTAACAGCGATTTGTCCTCCAAATCCCACTCCAACTAAGTAACATTTTTTTATATGTAACGTATGTAATAAGTGGAAAAGATCTTCAATATGAGCCTCAAACGATATTTCCCCTGTAGCGGAGGCGCTGTTTCCTGTCTCTCTCAAATCGTATTGAATAACAGAATAATGTTGGGTTAATTCTGCAGTAATAGAATCAAAAAGCGTATGATCAGTGATAACAGAATGAATCATCACAATGGTGTCTGTCTGGTC
>NZ_JBFULJ010000531.1:0-2630 GCF_056400385.1 Priestia sp. P5_B4 | reverse complement strand
TGGTATAGGTCACCTCGTATGTACAGAAGTGAAAAGTAGTAAAGTTCTTGCACCTTTATCTATTCAAAACTCTTTAGTCAACACTCAAAAACGGTTAGAGGAATCAGAAAAACATTTAACCAAAGTTGCTAAAATAGTAAGTATAAAAAAACACTAATTATTTGTTTTTGCCTCACATGAATTTTTTAATTTTAAAGATGCATTTCATATAAACCTTTAGGTGGAATCATGTTCATTATAAGAACCAAAACATAATTTTTATAAAATATGTTTTGGTTTCTATGATAAGGGTATAGTATTAAGCTGGATTGAATTTTCGAGAAACGTTCTTTTTTAAGTTTGTTTCTTTTTTTTGATAATTATAAAGCGAATCATAAACAGTAAATTGAGCAAACTACTCAAGATGCAATAGAGCATTATCAACATAACATCTATATTTCAACGACTAGGAAAACTACTGTACAGTTCACTCTGAGTAGTTTTTTCTGTTACGTAATTAGGTTTTGTGATGACAGCTCACCCTGTCTTGAATAGTTTACTCAAGGTATGAGTTATTGTTCATTTTTGTAATTATTAAATAAAAAGCAAGAAACAGATCTTTTAAAAAAGATCTGTTTCTTGTTACATTCCAATCTATCATAGTACTTTACCTTTTTTTAAAGAAATGAAACATAAATATTTTATGTAGAAGAAATTTATTATATGTAAAAAGCAGACTTGTTAGAAAGTCTGCAACAAAAAATAAAGCTATTCACAACAGGTATTGTGTATATTCAAGCGAACTTTAGCAGTCTGCCCTAGTCAAAAAATTCTATACTTTATAGTGTTTATTTTACTTCAATTGTTCGAAAGAGTATCGCTTTAAAAATAGATTAACTATTTATAATTTGTCTTATGTTAAGTGGTTTTTTGAAGGTAAATAGAATTCAATTCATAAACTATTGGTTAAGAATATTTATTCTAACGTATCTATGGTTAAATTCAAACTAAGAAGCGCTTGTTCGAGGTTTAATTTTACAGTTATTTTACTAAAATTAATTCCAAGTTGAACCATGGTCTGAGCAACTTCAGGACGGATACCAATTAACATTGTTTTTACCCCAAGTAAATCTAATGCCTCAATGATTTTAAAAATTTGATGGGCAACCATAGTGTCCACAATCATAACACCAGAGAGATCAAATAGAAGGTGAGATAACTTCAATTCATTTGCTTTCTTCAACGTTTCGTCTAGTAAGAGAGTGGCTCTTTCCGTATCTACATCTCCAATTAGAGGGAGTATGGCAATTCCTTTTGTGATAGGGACCATAGGTACGGATAATTCAAGGAAGGCACTCTTTGCTTTTTTTAATGTTTCATGATGGAAATTAACATAAGTCAAACTAAAAGCATAAACAGCTTTATCTAATAAAGGATCAATAATTGAGCTTAATTCAAATACAGTGTCTATCGGCATGTTATGCTTTTTTATTTCTTCTTTAAGTACTTCCCATATAAATTTCCGGTAATAACTTGTGGTCTCTAAAGCTTCACTCAGAGAAACCCCTAGATTTGATGCCAATTCTCCTGACTCTTTTCCCCATTTCAATATGCGATCGAAACTTGTATTTTGATCGAGGTTTAACATGATTGCTTCTCCAAAATTGTTGATGAAGTTTGCTCTCATTTCAATAATTTTTTCATTTGTAAGATTGAAATTTCTTGTTTGTTTAAGGTCTACCATTCTATTTGTATGTACTTTATGCGCAATTTCATACTTTTTTTCTACGATTTTTTCTCCTAGAAAGTGCAAATTATTCATTAAATTTTGTCCTCCGATCTTCCCTTATCTAAAAAGGTAATTTTCATTATTTTAACATTTAAAATATGAGCTACATAATTAGTTTTTTTAGATAATTTGATTGTTCCTAAGGTAGTAAGAGTCATTGTTATTAATTCTTTAATTTCAAGAACTCGCTTTATGGTAACTAGCTCTATAAAYTASAAATAAAGCTAGCTGTGTTAAGCTAGCTTTATATTTTCATGGCGTTTTTCTATAAGTTTTTCAATTGCTTGTTTATCTTTAAGCAATTCTTCTTTATTCTCTTTTATTTTCTCCAATTTTGAATTTCCATAAGATTCTCWTCAGGGTCTTTTGCAAAAACAATAGTTATAATACCAATATCTCGGTATTTTTTCAACTACCTTCTCCACTTTTGTTACAAAAAACATAACTTCATGATTGATGATACTAGAAGACGAAAAGAAATGATTTATTAGTAAGAAAATCTCACAAAGTGCTCAAGTGAAAAAGTCCGAATAAGGGCCACTTTTTATGTAGTGACCCTTATTCGGATTATAGTTCAACTCGTCCAGGTATTTTTTTATTAAAATTGAATGATTTTATCGTATGGATATTCAATTTTTATCGAGGTTTGGTCTTTTGTTATTCAAATTCATACGCGATTTTTTATTGTCTACGAGATGCTTAATTTCTTTAAAGCTTACAAAACGTTTATTTTGTTGATCTAAAAGTCGAAAACGAAGGGACTTCAAGCTTGTGCTTAGTGTAATTGTTGTTGCTTTCTGTAATGGTGGCGTAGACTCATGCGCCTTTTCTAAATTATAGTTTGGAACTCTTGGAGCCAAAT
>NZ_JBFULJ010000530.1:0-2638 GCF_056400385.1 Priestia sp. P5_B4 | reverse complement strand
GGCTAGAGTGCAGCCATGGGGGTTTTTTTTAGACCTAAGGTTAAAATCTTAGTCAAAACCTACCTACCCATAGTGCTCTGCGGAATTTCAAGGCTGCGTGTTTATGTTGGGGTTTCTCGTTCTTAAGACTGATAATTTTTCATTCTTTGTTAGGAAGCTGTTTGGTGTGTGATGGCTTATAGTAGTAGAAAAGGATGGAGGGAAGGCTATGATTAAGAGTATTTATGAGACGCATGTGCAGGTGCGGAGTTTGGAAGATTCGATTGAGTTTTATAGACGTCTTGGGCTGACGTTTGTTCATAAAATTGAAGAGAGGCGCTGTGCTTTTTTCTTTGTTGGGGAACAAAAGCAGATGCTTGGACTTTGGGAAACCGATGAAAAAGAGTTGAAAAGAAGTCATTTTGCTTTTGGTATTGAAGCAGCGGATATTCATGAAGCGTTAACGTGGCTGCGTTCAAAAGGCATTGAACCGGAAAAGACGTCGTTTGGAAAGCCTCAAACAGAGCCGATTGTTCATACGTGGATGCCAGCGGCTTGCGTGTATTTTAATGACCCTGACGGTAACAGTTTGGRGTTAATTACGCTTTTAAATAATGAGCCTGTCGTATCTAATGATTTTCCATATTTAAGTGAATGGAACAAGAAACAGCAGTGAAAACTGCTGTTTTTTTGTGTATCATAAACATAAGTTTGACATAATAATAAACATATAATATATTTGTTTATAAATTAATAAACAAATAAGAAAGGTGTCTATTTATATGGTAAACGATTTGTTTTGGGAATCATCTTTTGAAGATATGAAGAAAGGGTACGGGGAAAGCGGAGATCACTACCACTGCTTACTGTGCGGTGAAAGCATTGAAAAAGGCATTATTTATCCGGTGGAAGGTGTTTTTTATGAAGCAAAACGCTATATGAAGCTTCATGTGGAACAGCAGCACGGGTCTGTATTCCATCATTTAATAGAGCTAGATAAAGAGGTAACGGGTCTGTCTGATCATCAAAAAAATTTAGTGAAGTTTTTTAAAGAAGGAAAAAGCGACAGCGATATTCAAAAAGAAATGGGAATTGGCAGTTCATCGACCATTCGGAATCACCGCTTTACGTTAAAGAAAAAAGAGCGTCAGGCAAAAGTGTTTTTAACGCTGATGGAACTGTTAAACGACGGGCAAGAAGAGAAGACGGCACCCGTAACAAATACGACACCTAGAAGAAGTCAGCGCTACAGCGTCAGTGATGAAGAGCGTGAAAAAATTTTAGCGAAGAATTTTCCGCAAGGCTTGAACGGACCTCTTCGCACCTTTCACTTGCAAGAAAAACACCGTCTTGTTGTTCTTGAAGAATTAAGCGGACATTTTGATGTTGGAACAACGTATACCGAAAAAGAAGTGAACGATAGGTTAGCACCTTTTTATGATGACTACGCCGTGCTGCGTCGCTATTTAATTGAGTACGGTTTCTTAGAGCGCAGCGCAGACGGAAGCAGCTACTGGAGAAAAGGAGAGACAGAGATGAGCGAAAAAGACTATAAAAAGCAAATGAAGCAGCTAGCGAAAGAAGTAAAAACAGAAGGCGGCGTGTATCAAATAAAAAACCTTCACAACGATAAGATTTACATTGGCTCTACGCCTAACATCAAAACGTTAAACGGCGTAAAGTTCACGTTAAAGACGAACACTCATCAAAATAAAGAGCTTCAAAACGAGTGGAATACGTACGGAGCGGATGCTTTTTCAATCGAGATGCTGGAAACGATTAAAAGAGAAGAAAAAGCACTTTCAAAAAAGGATTTGCTGAAACTGGAAGCGAAATGGTTAGAGAAGCTGCAGCCTTACGGCGAAAAAGGCTATCATTCGCCGAAAGCTGATACAAAGGAGAAATAGGTGTGAAGAATCAAGATGTTAAAAGTGAAGTAGTGGAATCAGAAAAGTCCGTCAGTAAGCTGATGCTTGTATTTTTGATTCCGCTCATGTTAAGTAATGCCATGCAGTCAGTTGGGCAGCTGGCGGGAAGTATTATTGTCGGAAGAGCGCTTGGAGTTGATGCGTTAGCCGCTATTTCCGCTTTTTTTCCTCTGTTTTTTCTGCTCGTGTCGTTTTCGATTGGAATTGGTTCAGGAAGTTCTATTTTAATCGGGCAAGCGTACGGGGCACAAAACGAAAAACGAGTCAAAGAAATTATCGGTACCACGCTCACGTTTACCTTTTTAGTCGGAATTGTGCTTGCTGTTTTGGGAAGCATATTTGCTCCGGATATTCTTCGGATTATGGGAACGCCGGCTAATATTATTGACGTAACGGTTCACTACGCGCGCATTTTGTTTGTGGCGATTCCTGTTTTGTTTTTATACTTTGTTTATACGACGTTTATGCGCGGAACCGGAGACTCTAAAACGCCTTTTTACTTTTTAGTTGTGAGTACGGTCTTAAACATCATTTTCCTGCCGATTTTAATTTTTGGATGGATCGGAGTGCCAAAGCTTGGAGTGTACGGTGCTGCGTACGCAACGGTGTTTTCAACTGTATTAACGTTCATTATTATGATTATCTATTTACGCAAGAAAAATCATCCGTTAAAGTTTGACTCATCTATTTCATTAAAAATGGACGGAACGCTTTTAAAGCTGCTTATGCGT
>NZ_JBFULJ010000529.1:0-2639 GCF_056400385.1 Priestia sp. P5_B4 | reverse complement strand
GTTCTAAGCGATCCTGAACTTATTAATCCAATTAAAGATAAAATTACAAATGAAAATGTAAACGCTGAACATGCACTTGATGAAGTAGCGGCAATGTTCATTAATATGTTTGAGTCAATGGACAACGAATATATGAAAGAACGTGCTGCTGATATCCGTGATGTAACAAAACGTGTATTAGCTCATCTTTTAGGTGTAAACGTTTCAAATCCAAGTTTAATCTCAGAAGAAGTTGTCATTATCGCAGAAGATTTAACGCCGTCTGATACAGCACAGTTAAATCGTAAGTTCGTAAAAGGATTTACAACAGATATTGGYGGACGTACTTCTCACTCAGCAATTATGGCGCGTTCCATGGAGATCCCAGCTGTTGTAGGTACAAAAACAGTTATGGAAGACATTCAAAACGGCGTATTAGTAATTGTTGATGGTTTAGATGGCGAAGTTATCGTTGATMCAAGCGAAGAAACGGTAAAAGCTTACGAGAAAAAAGCCGCTGAGTATGCAGAACAAAAAGCTGAGTGGGCTAAGCTTGTAAATGAAAAAACGGTTTCAGCTGATGATCATCACGTTGAACTTGCGGCTAACATTGGTACACCAGAAGATGTAAAAGGCGTATTAGAAAACGGCGGCGAAGGCGTTGGCCTTTATCGTACAGAATTCTTATATATGGGCCGCGAAGATCTTCCGACGGAAGAAGAGCAGTTTACTTCTTATAAAACAGTTCTTGAACGTATGGAAGGCAAACCAGTGGTTGTTCGTACTCTTGATATTGGTGGAGACAAAGAGCTTCCTTATTTAAATCTACCAAAAGAAATGAACCCATTCTTAGGATTCCGTGCCATTCGCTTATGTCTAGAGATGCAAGACATGTTCCGTACACAGCTTCGTGCGCTTCTACGTGCAAGCGTATACGGTAATCTGAAAATTATGTTTCCTATGATTGCTACTGTTGATGAGTTCCGTCAAGCAAAAGCTATTCTTTTAGAAGAAAAAGCTAAACTTCAACAAGAAGGCGTACAAGTTTCGGAAGACATCGAAGTAGGGATGATGGTAGAGATTCCTTCCTCAGCGGTAATCGCAGATTTATTTGCTAAAGAAGTAGATTTCTTCTCTATCGGAACAAATGATTTAATTCAATACACGCTTGCTGCTGACCGCATGAATGAGCGCGTGTCTTATTTATATCAACCGTATAACCCAGCGATTCTTCGCTTAGTGAATATGGTAATCAAAGCGGCTCACAAAGAAGGTAAGTGGGTAGGCATGTGTGGAGAGATGGCAGGAGATGAGATTGCAATTCCAATTCTTTTAGGTTTAGGCTTAGATGAATTCTCAATGAGTGCAACATCTATTCTGAAAGCTCGTTCTCAAATCCGTCAATTATCAAAAGCTGATATCGAACCTCATTTAGATACAATTCTATCAATGTCTTCTACGGAAGAAGTTATTGAGTTCGTAAAATCAACTTTTCATATTGGATAATAAAAAGGTGTGATCATATATGATCACACCTTTTTTATCTTTTAAGCGAAAATAGTAGGCAGAAGCATATTCGCAAACAACATTGTAAGAAGTGCTGCTACGATCATGCCAAGGCTAGAAAAAGTACCTTCAATTTTTCCAAATTCAAAAGCTCTTGCTGTACCTGTCCCATGAGAAGCTACTCCTAAAAGAAGACCTCTTGCTAGAGAAGAGTGCAGTGCGAGGAGCTTAATCAGTTTTGGAGCGACCATACATCCTACTACACCGGTTATAATCACAAACATAATGGTAATATTCGGATCTCCTCCTAGCGTCTGAGATACATTAACAGCAATAGGAATCGTAACCGATCTTGGAATCAAGCTATGAACCAGCGTTGATTGTAAATGAAACACTAATGCTAACAGCATGGAAGATATCATGGCAGCAAACGTGCCGAGCCCTACGCTTAAGCTGATTTCAACACGGTGTTTTTTGAGTAAATCAAAATACTTAAACATAGGAACAGCAAAAGCAACGGTTGCTGGTCCAAGCATAAAGCTAATAGCACTGGCACCTTGCTTATAATGATCATAAGAGCCATTCGTCACTAATAAGATGCCAATTAAAAGAATGGGGGCTAGTAAAATAGGGGAAACTAGCATAGACTTATATTTTTTATAGAGCACTTTTGTACCGACATAAACGAGCAGTGTAAGCGGAAGAGCAATCCATGTGAGTAATGTCATTTTAGCGAACCTTCCTTTCTTCTTGAAATATGTTCTGCAATGATTCCCGTTATAGACATCACAATAATCGTACTGATTGTGATAATAATCACAATCTGGATTCCAAAATGCATCAATACATCTCCATAATTGATGAGTCCAACGACGGCTGGTATGAAAAATAGTAATAGTTCTCCCACTAACAGTGTTCCACCTTGTTCAACCCAGCTTAATTTAATTACTTTAAAGTACAGTAAGAAAAACAGTAAGAAAAATCCGATGATACTACCTGGCACTGGGAGGTCAAACCATTGTGAAATACTTTCTCCTATTAAAAACAGAGCCGTTAGTAATAAAATCTGTAAAATCACCATAATCAGTTTCATGATTAGCCTCCTTTATTTATGTTTTTATTCATTCATTCCTAGTTTGTTGAGACAATAATGG
>NZ_JBFULJ010000528.1:0-2642 GCF_056400385.1 Priestia sp. P5_B4 | reverse complement strand
ATTTAATATAACTACTTTAATAGACTCATCGCTTTGCGCCTGTTTTATTTCAGATGTTAACTTTTCAATCATTTCCTCACTGAATGCGTTTAAACGATCCGGCCGATTTAACGTTAAAGATAAAATAGTCCCCTGCTTTTCTACTACTAAATCACTCATACTTCCGATTCCCTCCTCTTTACTTTGCATTAAACGATAAGCCACCCGCCATCTACTAATAAATCACTTCCTGTCATATAAGAAGCCTCTTTAGACGCTGCAAAAGCAATAATGTTTGCAATTTCATCTGGTTTACCTACACGTTTTAAAGCCGTATTATTTTCGATTGCCTTAGTGAAGCGCTCATTTTCAAGTCCAGGCTGCGTTAAAGGTGTTTCTACGAATCCAGGAGACACAGAGTTTACTCTGACTCCGTGAGATGCTAACTCAAACGCCATTGCTTTTGTAAAGTTAATTAAAGCAGCTTTAGCAGCGCTGTAGTGAGGAATTTGTGCCCCGGCTTTATGTCCTGAAAGAGAAGCGATGTTAACAATAGATCGATTTCCTCCTATTTCTTCAGTTAAAAAAGGAATCAAATGTTTTGTGACAAGAAATACGCTTGTTAAGTTGACGTCCTGCACGTGTTTCCACTGTTCAAGCGTTGTTTCTTTGATTGTTGAATTAACTGATCCGCCTGCGTTATTAATTAATAAATGAATTTGCCCGTACTTTTCTTTTATAAACTCAGCCAGCTCTTTGACGTCTTCTTCTTTCGTTACATCAGCTGGAAAAATATCCGTGCATTTTCGTTCACACCGTGCGTCAATAGCCGATGCAGTCTGTACTAGCTTTTCTTTCGTTCGCCCGACAAGAATGACGCGAGCTCCTTCTTTCGCCATTCTCTGAGCGGTCGCTTCTCCAATGCCGCTTCCAGCTCCTGTAATAACAGCTATTTGCCCTTCAAAACGCATAATATTCCTCCTTATACAACATATCGCCCGCTGTCGATAAATTCACGGGCGATGTCTCGATTGCGCGTGAACTCTCCTTCACTTTGCAAATCATTCATCCATTTTCCAAGAATTGTGCGGTACTGTCGGTGTTTTTCACCCGTTAACATCCCGTTTATTAATTGTCGAGCCTGCTTTTCAATTTCAAAGAGCGTTTCACTAACAACCGTTGCTGACAGCTTGCTTTTTAACTTTTCTTTTTCTTMTCCATTTTTGTTCACGGCTTTTTCCGCGCGCAGCACAGATGACTCCATAKCGAATAGTCCAATAGCAATTTCTGCGAGCTTCATCAGCGTTTCTTGTTCTTGTGCTAGATTGGCTTTAAACGTTTGGAATGCTGTTCCTAACAAAGCAAGAAATAAATGTCTTGTGGTAATAACCGCCTGCTTTTCTCTTGCTAGAAGTTCATTTGAAGATATTTCCCACTGACCGCTCATCAATTCACTAACAGCATCTTCTACTTGTTTGCTCAGCTCTATTTCTCCTTTGTCTGCTTTTTTTAGAAGCTGAGTTGGAAGCAAAAGGCGATTGATTTCATTTGTACCTTCAAAAATACGATTGATGCGTGAGTCACGATATACTTGTTCTATTTTATATTCTTGAATAAACCCCGCGCCGCCATGAAGCTGCAGCGATTCATCGGCAATTAAATCAAGAGTTTCCGACCCGTACACTTTACAAACTGAACATTCCATTGCAAATTCAGCCAGCTGTTTAGCTACTAACTTATGATTTTCACTTTCATATAAGCCACCAAGCGCCTCTTCTAGTAAACCGGCTGTACGGTACTGAATAGATTCAGATGCAAAAATACGAGCCGCCATTTTTGCTATTTTTTCTTTTGAAGCATTAAATTCCGCAATAGCTGTTTTAAACTGCTTGCGTTCTTTTGTATAAGCTAAAGCAAGTTCAAACGCATATTTCGCTGCGCCCATACATGCAGAACCTAAGTTAAAACGTCCGAGGTTTAAGACGTTCAACGCAATCAAGTGACCTTTTCCTACTTGTCCAAGTACGTTTTCTACGGGTACTAAACAATCTTCATAAATAACTGGACGAGTAGACGATCCTTTGATTCCCATTTTCTTTTCTTCTGGCCCGAGAGACAGTCCTTCAAAACCTTTTTCTACAATAAAAGCGGTAAAATGTTCACCTTCTACTTTTGCATACGTGATGAACGTATCTGAAAAGGCTGCATTGGTAATGTACTGCTTCGTTCCATTTAATACATAATGCGTTTTTTCAGGATTTAATACGGCTTTTGTTTGGGCTGCAAGAGCATCAGAACCTGCTTCTGGCTCTGTCAAACAGTAGGCCCCAATATATTCGCCGCTTGCCAATTTAGGCAAGTATTTTTCTTTTTGCTTCTTGGTGCCAAAATACGTAATAGGAAGTGTCGCAATGCATGTATGATTAGAATGAGCGACTCCATATCCGCTTGTCCGGCCAATGATTTCACCGACGAGTCCTTTGCTTACTTTATCAAGACCTAGTCCTCCATATTCTTCTGGAATACTGTGAGCAAGAAGTCCAAGCTCGCCTGCTTTATGCATCAATTCTACTACTTTATTAAAATCCTGCTGCTCAATGTCATTATGGTAAGGGTCTACTTCTTTTTCAATAAACTGCTTTGCTGTCTGAGCAATCATACGG
>NZ_JBFULJ010000527.1:0-2656 GCF_056400385.1 Priestia sp. P5_B4 | reverse complement strand
CCTTAAAGGAGAAGATGAACAAATGACAAAGCTYTTTACCTGCTATTTACAAGATGTAAATACCTTCAATGGACGATTCACATGGTTATGGAAAGAAAAACCGATCCTTCGTAAAAAGAAAGAAGCGTTTTTAGAAACCCTTCGTACTTACTTTAAACAACAACAAGTAGCCCTACATAAAGTATTCCCTAAAAAACGGATGGAAATGTTAGATTACGTGATTTATAACCTGGTTGCTACAGGCATTCAAGCCATTCACTCAAAAACACTTATGAAAAAATTTGATGTATCCCAAAGTACCGTTTCTCGCTTTGTAAAATCATTAAAGGAAACACCGTTTATGATCGTGGCACGTTATATCAAAGAAGATACAACAGGTGCTCATCCTGATAGCTATGTATTTATCCTTAAAAGCCATACGAATTTTGATCAAATTTGTGAGGACATCTTTTTTGACCATGACACAACAGGTGTACAAACGCTTCAAAAAGAAGAAATGACAACTCCTGTGACAACTCCTGTGACAAGTCCAGAAMGTGCTGAAAACGTTGATACACCAAGCTTTGAGGGCGAAAAAGAAGCGTCCCCCTTTATTAACCTTGATTTACCTAAAAATCATTTAACTAATCATTTAATATCTGCTTCTCAGTCATTTGCGTATATCAAAGGTGTGCCTAAAAAAGTAAATAACGTGTATGCAGGCAAATATGGTCATCAACTAAAAGACTTTTATGCTCGTATTCAAAATGCAGCTAAAGCAGTAAAACGAGATAMARAGATTGAGATTGTGAAAGARCAMATACATGAAGTCGCTTATACAGCTACTGTTGGCTTGGATAAATATGTCCATGAGGCAAATCATAAGGGTACTACCCTATCCTTGGATGAGATGTGCCGTCTTGTTTATCAAATTGCCTACAATCAATTTACAAATCTACTAAAAGGAAATACAGAAGATCAACCATCTGAGTCAGACATACATACAGAAAGCGAAACAGCAGCCCTATTTACGCCTAAACATATTATCCGTAAGGAATTGGTTCCTGCTTGGTTACAAGCTGAACAGGAGCAAAAAGAGTCTACCCAAGAAACAGCTATTTCTCTGGATCAACAGCTTGAAATGATTCAATTAAAGCAAGATTTAGGGCAAGAACTAACACCAGAAGAAGAAACCTTACTCCAAGAACACAGTTCTACGTACAGTTCGTTCGAAATGGCGCAGCTGAAGCAGGAGTTAGGACAAGCCTTAACACCAGAGGATCAAGCTTTATTACACCAACAGGGCCAGTTAAAAGGCTCAGTTTCTTAATTAAAAAATGTAGAAATCCCTTAGAAGCTAATATTTTAACAGATTATGTTTATTTAAATATATGTTCTAAATGAACAATAACTATACATCTACGTAGGAGGAGATTGCTATGCCCCATAAAATGACACTAACAGGATCTGCGACAGGACCATTACGAGAATATGATCGCTACGTTGCCTTTGATATGCGTGAAAAAGGTTCACCTTCTGCGCCTAAAGGTCTGAAAAAGAGCACCTTTATTTCGTATACCGTGTTTGTTGCGAAGAAAGCTTTTAATAAAACMGGACTAACAAAAAAGAGTATTATGCATGAAAAAATCTTAATTCAAGGRGAACCAACGTTAGATATTCCCATTGACGAGTGCCCTGGGGAAATTGGTATCATCTGCTTCCAGATTACCGTTCTCCCGAATAAAAACGATAAAGAAGCCAATGAGTCAAASGATAAAAAAGAAGCGAAACARGAGGTTTCTAAGGCACAACAAGAGGTTGCAGCTACYAAGCAGGAAGAAAAACAASAGCCTRTAGCAAAAGAAGCGAAAMCTGTACAGCCAGAAGTGAAMGAAACACCTGTTCAAGMGAAAAAGGTTGCSCCACAAAAAAGGCAGCAACCTATTCAGCCSAAAGGGACAAAGGAYGTCGTRAGTTTTRATGAYATTATCGTTCCTGAAGCCTTCTTAAAGACACGYCCWAACCCTGTGAAAACAGAAGAAGTCATTGAATTTGTGAAGCGTACAGGACACCTTGACAARCCGTTAACRATTGAGAAAGAAWCGAAGGTWTTRAARGATGGYTATCGTCGTTATATTGTGGCCAAAACCRTKAAAATGGACMAMGTTCCKGTTRTCTATGAMTATCAAAAATAGCGTACTATCTAAGGAGGCAGCTATGAATACTAAATATATGCCAGACTATGGGCTGCAAACATGGGCTTATCATCTAAGCATGAGTTACCCTTTTGATCTAGATTATTTATCGCCAGATGATCGAAGATATAATATTTACGTGGCTACATTAATCCCCAAATTAAGTATAGATGAAGATTCTGTCCAATTCTTTGAAGATTATATACGTTTTGACGTAATCGTTGGGACAGGAGAACATACTTCAAAAGAGACACTGGATATTTCTATTATTTCGGATGATATGCCAAAATTTGATCACAGAAAGTTTGAATTTGACTATGGGAAGCCACGTAAAGCGATGGTATTCAAAGGTTGGGAGAAAGGCCCTATTGAGTTAAATCTTCTTCACGTCTACCTTGAGGAGTCAAAATATTACCTAGATACAGAGATTGTTTATATTGGGCAAGCATTTGGAGAAAATGGAGAGCGCCTTCCTGCTGAAG
>NZ_JBFULJ010000526.1:0-2662 GCF_056400385.1 Priestia sp. P5_B4 | reverse complement strand
ATTCTAGGCATCAAAAGCATAACCGCTCCCATTGAAATACCTACTTGAAAAACTTTACCAAGGTCATAGCCTGCTAATATACCGATTACACACCCTAAGATTAAACCCATCATCATTGGTTCACCGAAAATACCAAAACGTTTTTGAATAGATTCGGGATCTGCGTTCAACCTTTTAATCCCTGGAATCCTTGATACACCCATACCTACCAAAATACCAATTGGTCCAAACGCAGCTGTAGAGCCCGTAGGAAGAGAAATTCCTTCTAACCCGTAAAATTTTTGAACCATTGGCGCTGTCTTATCTGCTACAAATAAAACAGCAATTTCATACAGAACGGTACACAGTATTGCAAACCACCAGCTTCCTGTGACAACGTATCCTGTTGCACCAGCAGCGATAAAGTGCCAATAGTTCCAAATATCAATATCAAGCGTTTTAGTCAGTTTTAACAAAAGTAAAATAATATTTACAAACAAGCAAACAGGAATTAGTATAGCTGCAACGGGAGATGCCCAAGATATTGCAGCGGCAGAAGGCCATCCTGTATCGATAACAGTTAGATTTAATCCAAATCGTTCAACCATTGCTTGTGCTGCTGGTCCTAAGTTTTTTACAAGTAAATCAATAACTAAGTTGATGCCGACAAAACCAATTCCTATTGTAATTCCAGATTTAAACGCTTTTTTTGCTCCTGTTTTAAATAACAGGCCTAAGATAAAAATGGCAATTGGTAAAATAACTGTAGGTCCTAGATTTAATACTGCTTGCACACCTGATAGAAGTTTATCCATATCCATCCCTCATTTTTCTTTTGTCATTTCCTAAAATGGAGGCAACGCGTGGTACCTATGCTTGTAAATGCGTCAGAATTTTTTGRTCYAGTGCTTCCATGCCAATCCCTGTGATATAGGAGGTTGCGCTTAATGCTGGAATGCTGTACGTTGTGGGTAAAATCGTTGTCGATACAATTAAATCCGCTCCTTCTTGGCGAGAAGCTACTTCGGCAATTTTACACTGCACAACTTCTGCGTTAATGCCGTTGTCTTTTAATAAATTTTCTACTCGTTCACACACCACTGTTGATGTTGCAATTCCCGCTCCGCAYGCTACTAATACCGTATAYTTTTTCATTTTACTTCTCCCCTTTTGTACTAATTTTTTCAACTCCGTTAAAAATAGCTTGAACATCCCTTTGATTTTCAGCCTGTAATAATTGCTCTATTTTTTGCTGATCTTGAATTGCTTGCATCAGCTCCTGAAGTACTGTTAACTGGGTGTGAGGCTGGTTTAACCCTAATAGAAGCACAATGCGCACATCCACTTTTTTTGTATTATCATCCATTAAATAAAACGATACAGGTTTTTGTAAGGTAACCACACTAATAAATTGTTCAAAAACGTGCTCTGGATCTGTATGAGGAATTGCTACACTGTAATCGCCTATTTGGAGGCCTGTCGGAAAAGATGCTTCTCTTTCTTTAATTTTTGTCAGAAAGTTTTCACTGACATACCCTTTGCCAAATGCCTCTTTGTACACCATTTCAAAAATATCGGCTTGATCTTTACATACACTATTTAACTTCAATAACTCTTCTTTTAAAAAAGGCTGTAATGTCACGATTGTATCCTCCTTGCTATACATTCTGTACCATGATTAGATAGAGTGCGTTTTAATTATTTCATAGATTTTGTATTTTTCATTTAGCCGTTTCATCTCATTTATTACCCCGTTCATTTCCGCTAACTTCATCAGCTGCAGCATAGCGTTTAAATGTTTCTTTTTATCAATAGCTGCGATAACAACAATAAAATGAACTTTTTGCTCTCCGCACAATAAGCCTTCTTTTAACTTAAGTAAGCTCATGCCTACTGCTTGAACACCATCCTCAGGGCTTGCGTGAGGTATTGCAACATTAAGTCTTAGTACAATATGTGGAGACATAGACGGATATTGTTCCTGCATTTTATCAATATAAGCTTCAGTAATAATACCTTTATGTAAAAGYGGGGCAGCCGCTATTGAAATAGCTTCCTTCCAGCTTTCCACTTGATCGCGCAGCACAATTGTTTCGGGTGTAATTAAATCTGCTAAACTGTATTCTTGATTTTTACTTGTTTCGTTTAATACTTGGAGAGAAAAATAATCTTGCAGTGCTTTTTGAAGTTGAGACTTCTGATCAACTTTTGCGTATTTTTCAATGACACTTATTAACTGTTCAATGTTTACCACGGATGTATTTAAACCGAATATGGTTTGAATGACTCGCTGCCGAAGCTGCAACTTTTGAAAATCGGTAATAAATTGTTCCACAATAAATAAATGCTTAGAAGTCTGAACAGGAACAGGAGAAAATACCATATCAAATTCTGCTTTTGATTGCTCAAATTCTCGAATCGAAAGAGCTTCGTAGAAATAAAACTCTGGAAATAAATCACGCAGCGTGTGCTCCATCAAATGTGAAATGGATACCCCGTTAGGACAAACAACAACCGCTCGCTTTTTAAGCTGTATTGTTTCGCCACTGTTAATTAAATGTCCGCCAATAAAAACGGTAATAAACATCACTTCGCTTTCAGGAATAGAGCAGCCAATATAAGTTTCAAAAGGCTTTAATGAATCTTTTACAATGTAGTGAATGGCTTCGAACTCTTCACTAAC
>NZ_JBFULJ010000525.1:0-2663 GCF_056400385.1 Priestia sp. P5_B4 | reverse complement strand
GTAGAGGTGTCATAAGATGAATAACAGCATGCCTGCCCCCTACGTCGCCTGAAATAGCATGTCCTTGGACTCGCAAATAGAAGGTATCTCGCTGAAACTCGAATTTTCGATCGTACGTGACGCGTTCATAATCCCATTGTCCGGCGCGGACCAGACCAAATTGATGCATAATCTCATCTAATAAATCTAAATCAACCTTTAATGAATCAAATTTTGCATATTCAAATTTCATATGAACTCCCTCCCAAAACAGATATACCCCAACTAAATCATAAGCCGAATGGATAAAACTTGCAATATCTAATAAGGAAAAATGTAAACGTTATCTATTTTTATTTAAACGTTTTAAATACGAAAGTTTACTAAAAAGTTGGTCACACTATAAAACGAACACACGATGTAAAGGAGGATAAAACAATGAAAACTGTACAAGAGGTAATGACAGCTGATACGGAAACATGCACCACGCTTGATAACGTATATGAAGTAGCAGTGAAAATGAAGGAATGGAATGTAGGAGCAATTCCAATTGTCGATAGAGATCAGCTAGTAGGAATGATTACAGATCGAGACTTAGTTATCAAAGGCATTGCAGAAAAGAAGCCAAATTCAAGTAAAGTAACGGATGTTATGAGTGAAGAGCTTATAACTATTACAGCGGAAGCCTCTGTAGAAGAAGCTTCTAAGCTTATGGCTCAACATCAAATCCGTCGTCTTCCCGTTGTGGAAAATCAAAAGCTAGTAGGGATTGTATCGCTAGGTGATTTATCAACGTTTCGCTATGCAAATGAACGTGCAGGAGAAGCGCTCTCAGACATTTCACAACAAACGCATTAAAAATCGAAAGCCAACTGTTTGCAGTATATTCGTAAATAGTTGGCTTTTTCTTTTGTTTCCTTCATACCGATAGCTATTTTTTTTTGAATGCATGTATAATAGAGATAAAAATAAGTTAAACAGGTAAAGAAAACAGGTGTAAGGAGAGGAAGAAAAGCTGAAAAAAGTTATTTTTATTCTCGTATTAATAGTGGCATTTGTATACGCGGAGGATTATTTACCTCAGCTAGAAAAATATCTAACGGGTCAAAATATTGAGCAAAACCAAACGGATTCCAAAAGTCAGCCCACACAAGAAGTGGCTTCTTATGAAAAACAAAGTGAAAATATGATGAGGCTCATTGGAGATCATTCAGAACAGTTAATTGGAATGCTTGGAGAGCCGGATCGTATTGATTCTTCTGCATATGGCTATGACTGGTGGATTTACAAAAAGAATCGTCAAACGTATGCACAGGTAGGAGTAGAAAATAATCAAGTCGTATCTGTATACGTCATTGGCTCAAAAACAAATACAGATCCTTTTGAGATTGGTGAGAAGCGAGAGGAAGTAGAAAAAAGAGTTTCACTTTCATCCGAACTCACGCTTCAAAAAGACGGAAATGAATACCGATTTCGCCTGAGTGAAGAGGATATGAAAATGCGTCCCATTATTAAATATGGAGATGTATACGTCCAACTATATTTTGATCAGTTCCTTAATACAATCTCAAGTATTCGAATTATGGACATGGAGACGCTATTAAAACAGCGTCCGTACGAAATTGTTTATCGCGGCGAACTTCCCACAGCTCCGTCATTGACACCGGAGGAGTGGAAAAGTGTCCAAGAAGGAGAAGAGCAGCAAATTATCGATATTACAAATGTAATTCGAGACCGGTTTCAGCTGTCACCTTTAGCTTGGGACGAAGCCACTGCCGGAGTAGCTTATTTACACAGCAAAGAAATGAGCGACTTAAACTATTTCTCTCACGTTTCACCAGCACAAGGTGATTTAGGCAACCGTCTGCAAAAAGGTGATGTAGTATACCGTATCGCGGGCGAAAATATTGCCTCGAATTATCAGGATGGAATCGCTGCGGTTGAAGGGTGGCTTAATAGTGAGGGACATCGTARGGCTTTACTCAATAAAGAGTTTACGCGTCTTGGTGTAGGTGTATATGAGAAATATTACACGCAAAACTTTATCACTCCGATGAATGAATAGTAAGATTAAAACTTCCTTTTGAAAATAGGTCTACTCTTGTCCTCTTTCTCATAAGTTTTAGTAGAGGTTAGAGGAGGGACGAGAATGAAAGGAAGAATAGTAGGAATATTGCTCGTACTTTTCTTTGCATATACGACTACTGTACATGCAGCTGAAGGGCAGTGGGAAAAGCTTGATAACTTATCTGATCAAACGCTATCGCTTGTAGAGCAAAAGGAGTATAAAGCAGCCCAACATTTGTTCAGAAACTTTTCGAATGAATTTACCAGTCTCAATACAGCTTCTTTGGGCGTATCGGCCGAAGATATACGTATTTTAACTCTTTGTTATGAACAGGTAGAAAGGTCTCTTTTATCTTCTGATTCCAGTGATGAAGAACGTCTTCAAAAAGCTACTCAATTTCGATTGTTAGTCGATGCGCTGCACAGCAAGCATCAGCCTATGTGGACTGAGCTCGAAGGCAGTATGCTAGCAACATTTAAAGAGATGCGAAATGAAGCGGTAAAAGGAGAACAATCGGCTTATGAAGCGCAGCTTAAGCAATTTTTGAAGGAATATGATATGATCTTACCGAGCGCGCAGGTAGACGTGTCGTCTCCCTACGTACAGCGTGTGAGCG
>NZ_JBFULJ010000524.1:0-2669 GCF_056400385.1 Priestia sp. P5_B4 | reverse complement strand
AAAAATAGGTGGGAATATAAAAAAATAAGCGGAAAGATTCATAGCTTTATGAACAAAAAAGTTGGATAATAATGGTATGGTTATCCATATCAAATACGAAAGGTGGAGAAAAAGATGAAAACAGCACTTGTGTTAGGTGGAACTCGTTTTTTTGGAAAAAATTTAGTCCAGACATTGCTCTCTAAAGGAGTTAAGGTTACGTTAGCAACGCGAGGTAAAACCCCAGATGATTTCGGCGACCGAGTTKAACGGATTTTTCTTGATCGTGTAGAAAAAGATTCTGTAATCGAAACAACACGAGGAAGAAAATGGGATGTTATCTTCGATCAAATATGCTATTCTTCACACGGCGCAGCTGTGGCTGTTGAAGCTTTTCGTCATAGTACGAGTCATTATGTACTCACCTCGACTCTTTCAGTATACGGTTCTTTAGAAAAAACGTGTTATGAAGAAGAGTTTGATCCATACAAGTATCCTATTTCATATACACGCCGTGAAAATATTTCCTACCAAGAAGGAAAACGCCAAGCTGAAGCGGTATTTTTTCAAAAAGCACCGTTTTCGGTAACGGCTGTCCGTTTTCCAATTGTAATGGGAAAAGATGATTATACGGATCGCTTACGTTTTCACGTAGAAAAAATTATGCATGAAGAAGAAATTGGTGTACCGGCTATTGAAGCAGAAATGAACTTCATTTCACAGGAAGAAGCCGGTGAATTTTTAGTCTGGTGTGCAGAACAGAAGCTAAAAGGGCCGATTAACGCTTGTTCAAATGGTACTATTTCACTCAAAAATTTATTTTCATATATTGAACAAGCAGCGAATAAAACAGCAAGAACAACCTCTCGTTTAACAGATGAAAATAGTTCTCCTTACGGAGTAGATCATTCTTGGACGATGAGTAATGAAAAGGCTAGCTTTTGGGGATATTCATTTACAAACCTGCAGGACTGGCTGCCTTTATTAATCAAAGCTTTCGTTGAAAGCGAAAAGAAAGTACCTTTAAGTTAAGAAAAAACAAAGACTGCACCGTTTAGCAGTCTTTTTGCTGTGACAAGCAGAACATTTTTATTTTATACATAAAAAGGGTACGCTAGGTACACATCATTATATAGAAGGAAGAAGGATAAACTATGGCAAAACATCACTTTCATTTGCAAGCAAATTGGCCAGGAGGCCGAAATGAAGTAGGTACAATTGAATCAGGACAATTAAAAACAAAAATTTCCATTCCACCAGAAATGGACGGGCCAGGAGTGGGAACAAATCCAGATGAAATGCTGCTAGGGGCAGCAGCCACGTGTTACATCATCACGCTTGCAGCGATGTTCGAAAGAAGCGGAATTCGTCAGGAGGCTTTATCGATGGAATCAGAAGCTATTGTGGACGTGACGAATGGTGTATTCACATACGAAAAAATTATTCATAAACCTCATGTTATCATCACATCTGAATTTGCGGCTCAAGAAGAAAAAATCAATCGACTTATAAAAAAAGCAGAAACATCCTGTATGATTTCAAGAGCCATTCAAGGAAATGTTGAGATTGAATTAGAGCCTCAGCTCACAGTAAAAGCGTAATGGACCCATTACGCTTTTCTTATGTTTATTTCTAAAAAAAGCACATTTAAGATTGTAAAATACTCAAATTTGAATATAATAATTTAAGTAGCTATCATTTCTGTTCATCAAAAAGATGACGCGAAAGGAGGAACTGAAATGGTTTCATCAGAAAAAAATATTCGTTTTATCGTAGCAGGATTGCTGCTCGGTATTTTTATGTCAGCCATGGATAATACCATCGTAGCGACGGCTATGGGGAAAATCATTTCTGATCTAGGTGGGTTAGATAAGTTTGTTTGGGTTACGTCCGCCTATATGGTTGCCGTGATGGCAGGTATGCCGATATTTGGTAAACTGTCTGATATGTACGGCCGTAAACGGTTTTTTATTTTTGGATTGACGGTATTTTTACTTGGATCTGCATTGTGTGGCCTAGCGCAAAGTATTGTGCAGCTAAGTATTTACCGGGCGATTCAAGGAATTGGAGGAGGAGCGCTTCTTCCGATTGCTTTTACTATTGTATTTGATATTTTCCCTCCTGAAAAACGCGGGAAAATGACGGGATTATTAGGTGCCGTTTTTGGCTCAGCAAGCGTATTTGGTCCGCTTCTTGGTGCATACATTACGGAATACATCAGCTGGCACTGGGTGTTTTATGTGAACGTGCCGATTGGACTTTTATCGTTATTTTTTATTGTGCGCTTTTATAAAGAATCAAAAAGTCATAAAAAACAAAAAATTGACTGGGCTGGTGCAGCCACTCTTGTAATTTCAGTAGTTAGTTTAATGTTTGCTCTTGAACTTGGAGGGAAAGAGTACGATTGGTCTTCTCCGCAAATTTTATCTCTTTTTGCTATCTTTGCTGTGGCGCTATCACTCTTCTTTTTTGTGGAAAAACGCGCGCAAGAGCCGATTATTTCATTTTGGATGTTCAAGCGCCGTTTATTTGCAACATCACAAATTCTCGCTTTCTTATACGGAGCAACGTTTATTATTTTAACGGTATTTATTCCTATTTTCGTTCAAGCTGTTTATGGAGGTTCTGCTACAAATGCAGGTTTAATTTTAACTCCTATGATGTTAGGCTCGGTAGCAGGAAGTGCTATC
>NZ_JBFULJ010000523.1:0-2671 GCF_056400385.1 Priestia sp. P5_B4 | reverse complement strand
TGGCGCTTTTGCCATGTCTCTTTTTCTATACCTAAGCGAATGCCACCCCGCTTTCGGCGTTGGTGGCATTCGCYTAGGTAAAAACTTTTTGGGAAGAGTTAAGGTAGCTTTTTGTACTTCCCTTATAAGTTTATTGTATTATCCAGCCATTTTTTTGTTAGAAGAGGGCTGGTTTTTGTCTTTTAGTTTGCTAAAGATAAAGGCTAGCACTGAGCCTGAGATGTTGTGCCAGACGCTGAAGATGGCGCTTGGGACAGCGGCTAGCGGCGAAAAGTGAGTGGAAGCAATGGTGACGCCGAGCCCTGAGTTTTGCATGCCAACTTCCATTGCCACTGCTTTTTGCTTGGCTAGATCCATTCCGCATAAGCGGGCAAAGAAGAAGCCGATTGTGAAACCAAGAATGTTGTGAAGAACAACTACGGCAAAAATGATACCGCCTGTTTTAGCAAGCTGTGCTTGGCTTCCTGCCACAACGGCAGATACAATCAAGACAATCGCGACTACTGAAACAAGGGGAAGAGCTTTGGAACTTGCTTCTGCAGCTTTTCCAAAAAACTTTTTGATCGTAAATCCAAGAGCAAGCGGAATGATGACAACTTGTATAATGGAAATAATAAGAGACATGATATCAATATCGACCCACTTGCTTGCAAATAATAAAATGAGAAGCGGTGTAACAATCGGTGCTAAAATGGTTGAAACAGAAGCGATAGCAACTGCGAGCGCAACGTTTCCTCGAGCCAAAAAGACCATTACGTTTGATGATGTGCCGCTTGGACAGCAGCCTACTAAAATAACGCCCACTGCTATTTCTTTTGGTAAATCTAAACCAATCGCCAAACCGAATGCGAGAAGCGGCATAATGATAAAATGTCCCACCACGCCTAGTGCTACTTCTTTCGGTCTTCGAAACACTTCACTGAAATCAGACGCTGACAGCGTTAATCCCATTCCAAACATGACAATTCCTAAGAGCGGAACGATGTACTTTCCAATCCATACAAAATGCTCTGGGAATGAGTAGGCAATAACGGAAATTAGAATAACCCAAAGCGTAAATGTTTTTCCTGCAAATGTACTGATTTTCTCTATTGTTTTCATCTGTACGATACCTCCTGCGAACTATAAGAAGAAATTATACTATTTATTCAGAAAAATGAAAACAGTATTTTTGTAAAATAGTACAGAATATTTTATCTTTTGGAGATTATTTCAGTTTAAATGCAAGCATTCCTTCATTGAATACACGGAATATGTGGTAATATAAAGAAGTTAGTTTTAGAAAGTCGGAGGAGTTTAGTCATGAAATTTATCTATATTTTGTCTGTACTTCCGTTCGTAGGCATATTAGGTTTTCTCCCTTTTGTTAATCGAGTTACTCCGTTTGTTCTCGGTATGCCGTTCAATATGTTTTGGATGGTGATATGGGTGGTGCTTACGTCCATTATTTTAGTGGTTATGTACAAGCTTGATCCCAGAAATCGGGAAGGGGAAGAAGAATGAATAGTGCACTTATTATTATTTTACTATTTTTAGTGGCAGCTATTTTTCTTGGCATACGATCAACCAAAGGCAAGGATATGAACTTGGAGCAGTGGACGGTAGGCGGACGCGGTTTCGGGGCTGTTTTAGTGTTTGTGCTGATGGCCGGAGAAATCTACACAACGTTTTCGTTTCTAGGCGGAAGCGGATGGGCTTATGGAAAAGGAGCTCCTGCACTTTATGTGTTAATTTATATTAGCTTATCATATGTCTTATCATACTGGCTTCTTCCTGTTATTTGGAAGTATGCAAGGGATCATAAGCTCGTCTCGCAGCCTGATTTTTTTGTAAGCAAATATAAAAGCCCTTACCTTGGTGTGCTTGTAGCTGCTGTAGGAGTGATTGCTGTCATTCCTGTTATTGTTGTGCAGTTAAAAGGATTGGGGATTATTGTATCACAAGCATCATACGGCGCCATTTCAATGCCGGCAGCCATTTGGATGGGAGCTATCAGTTTAACGCTGTATGTTATGATATCCGGTATCCACGGTTCTGCATGGACGGCCGTTATTAAAGACATTATGATGCTTGCTGTGATTGGATTTTTAGGCATTTATTTACCTTTTCATTATTACGGAGGATACGGTCCGATGTTTGAAGCGGTGAATACAGCGAAGCCAGGGTTTTTAAAGTTTCCTGAGCAAGGATTAAGCGTCTCGTGGTTTATTTCGACCGTTATTTTACTAGTACTTGGTTTTTATATGTGGCCGCAGGTGTTTAGTTCAAGCTATACAGCGAAAAATGCAAAGGTATTTCGTAAAAATGCAATCATTAGTCCTCTTTATACGCTGATGCTGCTCTTTGTATTTTTTGTTGGATTTGCAGCTATTTTAAAAGTTCCTGGTTTAAGCGGAGGAGACGTTGATCTTGCGCTATTACGGATCTCAATCCAAACCTTTGATCCTTGGTTTATTGGAATTATAGGAGGAGCGGGTTTGCTGACAGCGCTTGTGCCGGGGTCGATGCTGTTAATGAGTGCGTCAACGCTGCTGGCTAAAAACATATACAAACCGTTTGCGCCTCAAGCAAGCGAAGCGCGTATTGCTCGTTTAGCGAAAAGCTTTGTACCGGTTGTGGCTCTCATTTCTGTTTACTTTACGTTAAACGGAGGAACGACGCTGTCAACGAT
>NZ_JBFULJ010000522.1:0-2674 GCF_056400385.1 Priestia sp. P5_B4 | reverse complement strand
GCAGTGTAAGTCTGCTAAAGATCGTTGCTATAGCTCTCATTATTATCGGTGTAGTGACATTAAATATGACCGGGGAAAAAGAAGCTAATGCTAGTAAATCCACTTTGGAAGAACACATCAGATAAAAAGATTAAATATTTAAAACTTTTTTCTCATGACTACAAGCTATTGCGTATTGGGCATTTATTAAAGATTTCGATTTAACATGGTGGGCTTTTAATTTGTACTTGATGATTTACCCTCTATTCTTTATAAAACTATTTATAAAAGGTAACATTCTATTGTATTTATCAGTCTCTGTTTACCGAACACATCTGTTACATAGTGGTAGTGTTAATAAACACATCTCTATTTCCATACTGGAAGAAATACGTACCATTCTTCTGCTGTAGCAGACCGGAAATTTTTCGTAAAGGTCATTCCGTTGATCACTTTTTCAATCCGCATTTTTTGCTCCAAATGAGCTGCATCTACAATTTTCTTCTTCATAACGCACTCCTCATCACATTAGCTGAATTCTCCGTCAGCAGGCGTAGCCTCTACAGCGATTTGATAAGCATCTAAAATGGAGTCACGTTCCTCAGGATCGGTCAATCCAACAAGATATTGTTCACCCTTTTCATCTTCAACGCGCATCAACAGCGCTTCCCCGTTCGATTGCAGCAAAGCATAAGTCTGATTTCTCATATCAAATAAAGCCTCAACTGCATATTGTTTTTCAATACCGTTTTCATCTTCAATGGTTATAAAATCTCTTTCCCTACTCCTCACTTTTCGTTCACCTCCCCTACAAATCTTCCCGGTTACTTTACCCGTTCTTCTCTGCTTCTATAATCGTACAAAATGAAATTCAATAGCGAAGGCGAATATGGAGTTTGGTTATGGATATATCTAAAAAAACAGTTATTTATTCGTCTATTGGAGAGTGAAACTCTAAGAAATGATTAAAAAAATGTTTTTACGATATCGTGTTGTGAATGACATTCATGGCAGTAACAATTAATTTCTAAAGCATCTTCTGTGAGCGTATGTATAGTTTCTTTTCTGCACTTTTTACAGTATTCTTTTTTCTGACGTGTCTTTGACAATATAACCTCTTCCTCTCTTGCATTTTTAATTTTATGTTTGGCATAAAAATAACCACTGATACGGTACCTAAAGAGGATTGCAACAGCAATGCAATCCTCTTCTCACATGGCAACTTTTAGATAACAAGGAACTGAAACATCTAATCACACTTTTTACAGTGTCAGTTGTTTCTAAAAATTAGTAGATCAGCCTGTTAAGGAAATAAACATCCATAAACTACCATGTATATACTTCTTGGCCCCTAGGAAACTTAAGAAAAACAAGGAGGTGACACAACATGGCAAACAACAAAAGCAGCAACAACAAYGAATTATTAGTATACGGTGCTGAACAAGCAATCGATCAAATGAAATATGAAATCGCTAGCGAATTTGGTGTAAAYCTTGGTGCTGATACAACTGCACGTGCRAACGGATCAGTAGGTGGCGAAATCACAAAACGTCTTGTACAAATGGCTGAGCAACAACTTGGCGGCGGACGTTTCTAAGACAACTTTATAAAATGATGGCTGAAGGAAGAGTGGGTCTCCACTCTTCCTTTTATCATGGACATTTTCTATTTATCATCACAAGCAGAAAGCCACATAAAGCATGACAAACAAAAACTGCCAAAGAAGGCAGCTCTCTTTATAACAAGGGGATTGTGACTGATGCCCTTATAGGCATCTTGAATAGTATGTGTAAAATCGTAGATTGTATTCACTGATAAAATTCCTTTTTTATATCTAGAAGAATAATAAAACATGATCTGGAGACGTTAAGTGTGTGCATAGTAAGAAAGGTGGCACACTATTATGAATATGTTAAGGAGGATAACAATGGGTATTTTAAGTGGAAATCCTACAGATGAACCGATGCATTACGGTGAAGTATTTGGAACATGGTCGTTTCTTTCTGCTTCAAAAGGATTAGTAGCTGGTTATCAAACGTTTCTAAATCATGTAGGGGACAAGGATCTACATAAGTTGGTACAAGAAACGATTGAACAATGTCAGCAGGAAATGAAAGGTGTAGAAAAGCTATTAAAAGAAAATGGAGTGGCTTTACCTCCAACTCCGCCTGAACGTCCAGAAGCTTGTTTAGATGATATTCCAGTAGGTGCACGTGTTCAAGATCCCGAAGTTGCTGCGGCTATTTCACTGGATATAGCTGCTGGTCTAGTTGCTTGCAGTCAACTGATTGGCCAATCTATTCGTGAAGATATTGCAGCAATGTTTGGGCAAATCCACATGCAAAAAGTAGCTCTTGGTGGAAAGTTTTTACGACTTAACAAAGAAAAAGGCTGGTTAATTCCACCACCTCTTCACAAGTCAAAAAACACGGATTGTTAATCATAAAATTCGTATAAAACGTCAAGATTTCACATTAAGTCAATCCTACAAGAAGGAGCTGCTGATTCATTCCATATTAGTAGCTCCTTCTCATTATGAATAAAGAGCAATCATAAGAGCAAACTACTGTTTATTTTAACTCTATTAGATTTACCCTTCTTATTTAGAAAGCCCCCCCTGAAAGACTCAATATTGATTTCTCTACTTAATGGGTACACCAACGGGATAATTGACAGATTTGTTATTACTCATAAG
>NZ_JBFULJ010000521.1:0-2676 GCF_056400385.1 Priestia sp. P5_B4 | reverse complement strand
TTTATCTATAATTCTTTTCAAGCTACCTTTATTGGGTAGCATTTTGTAATTTCGCTTACCAGTAACACCAGGTGGTAATTGACGAATTTCAGACAAATCATTATTTAAAATCACAAAGTTATTGTTTTTTTTATTTTCAATATACCAAGTGTTATCTTTTTCATAGCATCGTTCAAATTCTATTTCATTTTCTGTTATCAGTTTTTCTATTATGTTATAGAGCTTTAAGGCTACTGAAATTTCCTCTTTATCGCCATGGGTTAAGTTTTCCCCCAAGTAAGTATCGAGTTCCTTTAAATCTTGTAGAGCTTCCATAGGAATTACATAACTGTTTCTACTTGGATTTTTGTGATCTCGGTAAGCTTCTGGGGTAAAGTAATATCCCAAAATAGGACGTCCAATTATTTTAGTAACATACCCTTTATGAGTGAGCATAGGGGACGAGGTGATTTTAGACTTTAAAAATGGGTATTTTATATTGTCTTTAATTTTTAATCCAGAAACAATATAAATCGTATCATTTACATTCTCTTGTTCGACCTTTCCATTTATTTGTTGGAATTTCGTCTTCTTTGCTATATTTCTAGGCCAATAAAATTTGTTCTTTCTAATAAATAATTCATACTCTCCCACAGTGTTTGAAAAATACACAAATGTATTAAACATGATGTCACCTCTTCCGCAATGATTAAGAGCAAGCAACTCAATATAATGAAAAGTTTTCTATTTTATTTTCATTATAAATATAGCATTATCAGGAATATTATAGTATAGGTTAGAAGTTTAATATCTCGTATGGGAAAGTGTAAACTCTTAAATACCTGTTGTTTTCATTACATTTTGAAATCTTTTTGATAAAATAAGAGAAGAAAAATAAAGAAAAAGGACTCTTTAAAAAATTCTCTTCTCGCAAATAAATTTGAGAATTTTATCTTCTATCGAATGACCTAAAAAGCTTATCAAAATTCTAAAAATACTTGAACACAGTATTAAAAGATCTAACACACTAACGTAAGGTAACTGGTTAGGTAAATTCAAAATGGAAATATAATTTTAAAATTAAGGGGGGGCTATGTGAAGAACGCTAAAAATTCAAGAATACTATTTAAGGAGATATTCATTAAATTAGATAACTTTATAAGATGGTTTTATAAAGAAAATCGACTTGGTTTTACATACCTTTTAACTATTTTACTTGTGGTATTTGTCATAAGTATTTCTTTTATTCTCTTGGTAAAAACGGTTGGGAACAAGTATTCCATGATACCTTTGTTAATCTTAAGTATTTCTTTACTTTTTTTCATGCTGATTACCTTACTTAACAGACCATTCGAAAGGATGCCTAAGATTGCAAGAGGAAGTGCTCGCAACTTTAAAGAGTTATTCAATACGTTTACCCATAGAGCTTACCTTATAGGTATTACTATTTTTTCTTTTGAGTTTGCAATACTATTTATTACTATCATTTCTTTACCTTTAGATCTATTTACCGATTATCACTTAGAGATTATTATAACAAATGCAATTTTCTCTGTTAGTACCCTATTCACAGTATGCTATTTTATGTACCATGTCGTAATTAATAAATTATCCGTTAAGCAAGTTCGTGCACGGGTCCATTTATACGTAGCATGGAGTGTAACTATATCGCTKATATTTTTTATCCTTGATTTTAAGAATATCTTTTACCCTATGATAACTTGGTTAGGCGTTGGATTTTCTTGGTTATCATATTTGTTGAGCAGCATTGATGCAGAAGATGAAGAAATAAAGTAATATATCTTTTTTCTATAATTATGAAGCAATTAGATACAACATAGATTGCTTATATTTATATTATAGGCTTTGGCGGCTCTAGTGCAAAATTACTCGTTATATAAGGTAGAAGACCTATTCCTATTAAGTTTCTATACTATGAAGTACGCTTAGAATACGAGTGTAAGCATGTACAAGATTCGGATATTATTTCCAATCACTCTGAAGTTTTTGTATCAGAATCATTAATACATTAGGCCATCTTTTATAATATAAAAGGGCCAAACAATAAACACATTCGTTCTCAGCAAAAAGACTAATAAATTGGATTTGATTTTTGGATTGAATAAGGGATCTAAGGCATAATTGCTTTGGCTCCCTTTTTATGTTGTTTAAGATAGTCCGATGGATGCAGGGAGTCAGTTATTGGCTGTTTCATCTTCCATTTAAGAAGGGTATTGTAACAGTACCTCATTATATATAGGAGTTGATATGAATGCCATTTTACAGTTTTTATGGAGTATTTGAGCCTAATGAGAGGGGCTACTCAGTGTCATTTCCTGACTTAAAAGGGTGCTTGACTTGTGGGGATGATATGGGGGAGGCCCTAGTCAGAGCTAAGTATACTTTAGAAGGCTATTTGTTAGAGTATGAGGATTTAGACAAAGGTATTCCTGTTCCTAGCTCTTTAGAGACCATTAAAGCTAATATGCCTGAAGACGCTAACGTAATCCTTGTAGAAATTAATACAGAAGATTCAAGAGGAATTGAAAGGCTCTGATAATAGTAATCCGTATTACTATAGTGAGACAAAAGAAAGGGGAGCTTTTCAGCCCTCTTTTCACCTTCAAACCCTTGCTTTTTTTAACGTTACATTTCTGGTTTTATATTCCGTTTTTTATAGAATGTGCTCCACTATTC
>NZ_JBFULJ010000520.1:0-2686 GCF_056400385.1 Priestia sp. P5_B4 | reverse complement strand
CTCCTATGGCTGAGCACTTCAATATTTCAACAGGTGAATGCTCATAAGCCTCATACAAAAGCAGTGCGGCTTTTGCAGCATCCGTCAAATGAAATGTTTTTAGTTGCAGCAGACAGCTTACAAAATACCCCGCTCCATACAAATCTTCTAGACAGAAGCGATCGGATGAACCTGAACAAACCAATAAAACAGTTTCATCTTGACCTTGCTGACAAACAGCACTGGCAACCGCTTCTCCGTTTAAAAGCGAAGCTGTATATACATGGTTTGCTTTTTCAGCGTTATGAATGGCTACGGTTCCGTTAGTCGTGGACAAAATAACCGTTTTATTTTGAACATGCTCCTTTAACGTGCTGGGATTCGGATCAAAAAAGCCTTCAATCGTTTTCCCTCTATATTCGCCTACAAGCGCAATATCATCAGGCTTGTACGTTTTTGCTTTTTCACGCGCTTCTTCTTCGTTTTTTACTGGAATAACTTCTATTGCTCCTTGCTGTAAAGCAGCCGCAATTGTTGACGTAGCCAATAAGACGTCAAATATAACAACCGTTTTTCCTTCTAGCTTTTTGGCAAGAAGCTCTTCTTTTTTGAGTATTACGTGAATTTTTCCTTTCATATATGTCCTCGTTCTGTGTGCAGAGCATGAATAATTAGTGTTTTTACATAATCTCCAAATTGTGAAAACCGTTTATCATTTGTTTGGCCTTTTTTATAACGGTAATAAATTTGCTGACAAATGACAGCAAGCTTGAAGTACGCAAATTTCAGGTAAAAGTCAATGTGTGAAACATCCCGTCCGCTTTTTTTACCGTATGCTTCTACAAAATCTCGACGGGAATAAAAGCTTTTTTGCACAGTAACAGGTGGATTTCCGAGTCCTCTTTTCAAAAGTTCAGGATCGCTGTCTTCCATCCAGTAGCTCAGCGCCACTCCCAAATCAGCAAGCGGGTCTCCAACGGTTGTCATTTCCCAGTCAAATAATCCTACAATTTTATTTCCATCCGGTGAAAATAACGTATTGTTAAGCTTGTAATCATAGTGAATAATGGTCGAATGCTGTGTAGTCGGGATGTGTGTGGTCAACCATTTTTTTAGAGCTTCTACTTCCGGTATGTCACTTGTTTTTGATTTTTCATAACGATGAATCCAGCCGTGTACCTGACGTTCTAAAAATCCTTCGGGCTTGCTGATTTTTTCAAGAAGCGTGCCTTTATAAGGAATATCATGAAGTTTAACAAGGACATCCACCATTTGTTCTGAAATACAATGGCAAAGTTCGTCAGTTCCTTTCATGTCTTCTGGAAACGCTGTGTCGATGAGAACACCGTGCTTTCTCTCCATTAAAAAAAAGGATTTCCCAACCACCGTCTCATCTTCACAAAACACATACGGTCTAGGAGCGAGAGGGAAAGACTTCGATAAAACAGATAAAATCTTGTATTCTCTTTTCATGTCATGCGCTTTTGGCGCGACTGGCCCAAAGGGAGGGCGTCTCAACACCGCCTCCCACTCTCCGACTGAAAGAGCGTAGGTTAAATTGGACGCACCTGATCCAAATTGCTTGATTAAAAGAGGCTCTTTAGGTAAATCAGGAATCGAAACACGGAGAAACTGATGCAGTTTTTCCGTGTTTAATTCCTCTCCTTTTCGTACAGGAATGATTTGTGACATTCTTTTACCACCTGCTTTTTTATAGTTAAACAGCTACTTTATAATTCATCAAAAACTGCTTAATGTCCGCTGGAATAGACACGCTTTTTTGTGCATCAAAATCAAAGTACACGATGACAGCTTCTCCTTTAGCAATCAGGGATCCCGTCTTGCTATCGGTAATTTCATGACCAATTGTAAAGCTTTTATTGCCGACATTAGATACAAAGGTTTTAATCATTAGCACTTGATTAAAATAACCTTGCGCAACAAAATCACATTTAGTAGACGCTAAAATATACTCCCACTTTTTTGTATGCATGGATGCTCCCATTTCTTCAAAAAAAGCAATACGGGCCTCTTCTAAATAAATGAAATAGCTCGTATTGTTAATGTGACCGAGTGCGTCTGTTTCGCAAAAGCGCACTTTGACCTGTGTTTCATACATGATCTTCTCCTCCTTTACTTATGTGAAAAAACAGCGGGACGCTTTTCAATAAATGCTGATACTCCTTCTTTAATATCTTCTGTTTGAAAGACTTCTTCAAACAGCTCTGCCTCAAGTTCAAGACCTTCAGATAATGTACGATTCATTCCTTCGTTTACCGCTGTCTTAATTCGAGAAAGTGACGGAAGAGAGTGACGGTTAAATTTCTTAGCCAGCTCTTTTGCTTTTTCGAGCCCTTTTCCTTTAGGCGTTATATGATTGGCAAAGCCTGCATGAAGCGCTTCTTCTGCAGAAACAGGACTGCCGGCAAACATCCACTCTTTAGCTTTAGAAACGCCGATTACGCGTGGAAGACGCTGAGTTCCRCCGCCTCCAGGAAACAATCCGAGCTTCACTTCCGGAAGACCTATTTGAGCATGTTCTTCGGCAATGCGTATATCAGCGGTTAGTGAAAGTTCGCATCCTCCTCCAAACGTTAAACCGTTTAACACGACAATTGTTGGTTTTTCAATGTTTTCAAGTTTTTGCAAAACACGATGGGTTTTCATAAACTCTTCTTTAATGCCGCTTTGCCCCATTAACTGAGGA
>NZ_JBFULJ010000519.1:0-2689 GCF_056400385.1 Priestia sp. P5_B4 | reverse complement strand
ATTTTCAACGGGATATAACGTAATAGTAGCTGACCAGCTTTGAGTTTCACCTGAAAACTCTAAAGGATCCTCAGCTTTACTTTGCCATCCAACTACTAATGAAATAAAAAAGAAAAGACTAAATAAAGCAATATAAAACTTTCTCATGCTCTTCCTCCATGTAAACACCATAATGTCATTTTTACTACTTTATAGTTTATTAAAATATATATCTTTAGTTAACATGGCGTAGAATATTATCTAGTAAAGAACATATGTAAGATCTTTTTTAATAGCTGTTCATAGGTTTTGAAAGCCGCACTAAATGTGGAACGTTCCTTTTCATTTCCCATCATAATTTTATCCCCTTTTATTTTAAGCGGTTATATTATATATAAGTTTATACAAAATGAATTGTCGTTAGTTTAAATAATGAAAGGTCTCCCAGAAATAATTCTGAGAGATTAGTAAAAAAATTAACCTGTAAAAAAGCTTACAACACCTATAAGCACAAAAAATATGAGAATTGCAGATAAAATGAGTACAATTGTAAAGATAGGTTTATACTTTGCTCTACTTTCTTGATTACTTATCTTATTATGTAAATCATCTAATTTTCTTTCAATTTCATCCAGACGTTTTTCCGTGTTAATATCCATCACCTCCTACCTTTTATACGAATTACTTCTATAAAAGTTTCCTAATTACTGTATTTTAAAGAATATATATGTAAAAGCCGTTTTGAATTGTATTTATAGTTAGTTACCGAAATCCCCTTTTCACATAGTAAACTTTCATTTTTTTTAAACCTTCATCTAAATCAAAAGTGAAGTGGACTTACTTGTTTGATAATAAACGAAATGATAAACGAAACAGAAATTGTTGCCGCTAGCTGCTTTGGATTTCTGTAAAAGACTCTGCATAAAACAGCATACATAATGAACTCTTCAATATAATTTACATGTATATAAAATACTCCAACCGCTAAAGAAAGACTTAGCAATAACCCCATAGGCAACGCTGGTAATATCCAAGCTAGACGTAAATTATTTTTAGCCATCCATACAATAGCTGCTAGAAACGGAGACGCTAGTGCGATACTTCCCCACAATAAAAAATAACTAGTTGGAAAAAATCCAAATAGAAAAGCGGAATATATATAATAGCCTGTTAGCATTCCTATAAAGAACATGAATGTATTAAGAGCCCCACTAATTTTGGTTTTACTATACGCGGCTATAAGGGTAGCAATCAGGACCCAAATACCGGCCCTAGAACACAAATCCCCAAAGTACGATAGAATATTCATCCACCAGCTTCCATCAACACCTGCAATAGTATCTAAATATTTGGCTACTATCCCCAAAGCTGTACCGAAGACTAAATAGATAATAGAAAATGCAAGTTTATTTGTAGACTTAACTACTCCAATAGTAAGCTCCCCCTAACCAAAGCAAATCTATTAAATTGTTTTAACTCTTTCGTCCAAAAGCTTTTGTATCAATATTTTTGTCATCTAGAAAATTCTCTATCTTTTTCTGTTCCCTTCCATTTACACCTTCATTTTTATTCATAAGTGAATCAATTTCTGTTTCAGAAAAATCTCCTTCGCTCATATGCTCAACCATGTCATCGATGGCTTGATCCAGTTCATCCAAAATTTGATTGGAACCCATAATAAAGCGGCTAATTCTCTCTGACTCTTTTTTATATCCTTCTGGTAGAGTATTGTGCGAGATATATGTAGAAAAGTTACGATCATTTTCTTTGACCAGATCGTTTATTTGTTCAAGTTTTTTCGCTTCAGCTTTAGTTAGCTGTTGATCAGAATCCATCATTTCTTCAAATTGATCACTGATATTGGATAAATCCTCGTTAGTATTTAAGTGAGTTTTTATACTTTCTTTCATTTCCTTTTCATTAATTACAGCATTATTTTTCGATGAACTAAATATAGAAGTTGGTAATACAATTTCTTCACTAACTTCTTTTGTACTTTCCTGATAAGAACAAGCACCTAATAAAAAAATAATCATTAAGCTAAAATAAAGTTTCTTCAATTCAAACGCTCCCTTTACTAATGTATTTATTCCATTAATTTACATAGAAAATTTTAGCATTAAAATTCCCTTAGGAGTATACATCTAGAGGCGTATATTGCAAAACTATCCTCATCTAATTGAATATAGCAAAAAATGTTAAGAACAACGATTTGTTTGCTGTTATAGTGAACGTAAGGTAGGTGAATGTAAATGAATTATGTAACTTGTATACAAAGAACGCTAGATTACATTGAGGAGAATTTGGAGACACAAATTACTTTAGAAAAGTTAGCAGAAATTGCTTGCTTTTCTCCTTTTCATTATCACCGTGTCTTCCAAGCCATTGTTGGAGAATCGGTGATGGATTATGTGAGGAAACGAAGACTCACACGCGCAGCAGAACGCTTATTTTTCACAGATGAAAAAGTCATTGATATCGCACTTGATGTTGGTTTCCAATATCAAGAATCATTTAACAGAGCGTTCAAAAACTTTTATGATGTTTCACCGAAGCAATACCGTAACGCAAGGAGAATATCTGGACCGCTGCGGGGAAAAGCCTACCTAACTACCACACTTTTGTCAGGAGGAAATAAGATGGAACCAAAACTAGTCACTAAATCTGCTTTTTATGTCATTGGATATGAGCTAAAAACGAAGAACGAGGG
>NZ_JBFULJ010000518.1:0-2695 GCF_056400385.1 Priestia sp. P5_B4 | reverse complement strand
AGTTTGTACTGTACCTTAAAAGGTCAAAAAAAAAAAGATGCAGGAAAAAGGCTAACTAAAGCTTCTTCCCGCTTATCCTTCACAGGATTCTCCTCAAAAATAACAGCGCTGCTTTCCCTTCTCCTATGTTAGGCTTTTTAACTCAATTTCAGAAAATAGGTTTTATCTCTTCCAATAACGTGTATACACAAACCAAGGAGATAAGTTACTTAAGCTTCTCTTCATTACTCAACGTATTCGAGAAAGTTGTCTATCATACAAGGAGGTTTTTGGAAATGGTAAATGTAAAAGTAGTTGAAAATGGTGTACAGGCAAAAGATACAATTGAACAATTTTTGCGTGAAGGATTTACAAAAGACGAAGTTTATTTACTTGCACACCATCAAGATCGCTCCGAGGATTTAACAGCTGCAACAAATACAAACAATATCGGTCTTTCTGAACAAGGTGTTTTTGATGCGATTGCGAATGTATTTCGTTCTCGAGGAGACGAGCTTCGTGCCAAAATGCGTTCATTAGGATTATCACAGCCGGAAGCTGAACGCTATGAAGAAGAATTAGACCACGGTAAAGTAATTGTCGTTGCATCAAAAGTTGCTTAATAAAAAAGCCCTACAACAGGGCTTTTTTATTTTGTCTTCCTCCCTTCTTACCTTTTCATTAAAGCAGTCATTCAGACATATGATTATGAAGATAAGAGTTACTGTGAGGAGTGATATATTTGATTATAGGAATTGAGTACACAAAACGTGTGAAAAATGGATTAGTTGTTAAAAATATTCCTTACAAGATACACGATAAACCTTGTGATGAAGGCTGCTGTAAAAATGATAAAACGATAGGCATCAGAGACAAATTAAGGGTTAATTGGCTGTTGAATGTTTTTATGCCTAGCAAAAATATAACAGTATTTGATTATAAATATTGGTCAGAGGAATTAACTTCTTTATGGAGAGAGCATAGGAGAAAAACGATATAATACACCTGCTAAAAAAACTCCTTGATAAGCAAGGAGTTTTTTTCTATTTACTTCATTTTCTAGAACCAGCATATTTATTACGCATTGCCGCAATTTTTATAACTTTAAATTTGGTGATAGTAAATGTACTGTCATCATTATAAGTTACTGCGTGAGAGTCTTTTTCTTCCACTCATCATAATCAATTTTATATGTAACATTTCTTAGCTGTGTTTATACTTTTCTGCTGAAGGCAATAATGAAGAAGCATAAACTATATAAAGGGTGAAAAGTTATGATTAACGTCATTGAGACACTACTTGATTATATAAAAAACTCTTCTACAGATGATTCGCCCCCTCCCCCACATATTGGTGAGGCTATGGGATGCTGGCTATATTTCACTGCTTTAGCGGAAGAAATACCTGCCTTAGAAACCTGTCTTAATACAACAACTAACAGCGAACTACTTAAGCTTACTCAAGACTCAAAAAACCTGGCTGAATCTCAGATTGATACACTAAAAAAATTAATGGTTAAAGAAGGAATTATGCTTCCTGAAATACCGGCTACCAAGCCGAAATCCGACCCTAACAGCATTCCATTAGGAGCAAAAGCAACGGATTCTGAAATTGCTAACTTAATATCTGTAAAAATTGCTTCTAATATCGTCATGTGCAGCACGAATATGGGACAGTCTATTAGAACCGATATTGGATTGATGTGGCTAAAATTCCACACTGAAAAGGTTATATTAGGATCAAAAGTGAAAAGTCTGATGCAGCAAAAAGGCTGGCTTAAAATTCCGCCTTACTACTATTCACCTGGAGCACCTCATAACTAATTGAAGTGTTTTAAGGTAAGCAGCATAGATAACCTTACATCTAACACATTTAACGAGGTGCTTGAATATGGATTTCCCTACAATTCATACAAATTTTTGGGACGCAGTCATTGGTGTTCCTGTCGTATTAATCGTGACACAGCTGATCAAATGGCTTTTCCATCCTAAAAAGCAGTACGTTCCGACTATTGCTTTAGCTGTTGGCGTGCTTTTTTCAGTATTTATCAGTCATCCTCATCATATTATTGCCGGGTTGTTTATGGGATATTTTTATGGATACGCCGCAATTGGCAGCTATGCCGGTCTTAAAACGACGTGGAGAACGATTAGAAAAGATACGTCTCCTTATTCATCAGACTAAAAAACCAGCGAAATATTCGCTGGTTTTAATCTTCACTGCTTATTTCTTCTGCTCCCAGCTCTTTGGCTAAATGAACAACCGATTGATTGATTTTCCATACGTAATAAATGTTATGCAGCAGCTGAAGATGCTGTAAATTTCTTGATTGAACGGACGTATCAAAATAATCTAAAGATTGTTCAATCTTTTGTCTTACATCTTCAAGCGTGTATACATACGTTCCTCGCTCTCCTCGCAACGCTTTTGCAAGCTGAGTGAAGTTACYTGCCACTTTCTCTTCGACTTCCTTTACTACGCCATGAAATTCTGCTTCCTTATAAAAAGCCTCGTTTCTAGTAGAAGAAGCTACCAAATGCTTGGCGTAATAATTAATGGCGGTAAAGACGGTCAAAAATTGCTGAAGGCGTGAACGGCCAACGAAACCTTTGATAATAGGATCTGAATCGACGTGAAGCTGTTTTAGCTTTTTTTCTAATTCCATTCCTTTATCAGCTAAATTGGCAAACGCATACTGCATCGTTTTACGAAGCAG
>NZ_JBFULJ010000517.1:0-2698 GCF_056400385.1 Priestia sp. P5_B4 | reverse complement strand
TTTCAGTTTGCTGCTGCGATATTCCCTGCTGTATCTCGATCTGGTTTAACCATGGTAGCTGCGTTAATGCGAAAATTAGACCGTGAAACAGCCGCTTACTTTTCATTTTTATTGTCGACTCCCGCCATTTGCGGAGCGGTGTTACTTCAGTTAAAAGATGTAGTCACAGGTGAAGTCGAGCAGCTTTCCGTTTTCTTTTTATTCGTCGCCACCCTTTCATCTGCTTTATTTGGTTATGTAGCGGTAAAATGGATGATCAATTATTTAAAGCATCATTCATTAAAAACGTTTGCAATTTACGTTTGGATATTAGGTGCAGTCGTGCTGGTTTGTCAGTTTACGGGGGTGTTTTAAGATGAAGATGAAAGTCCGGACGCTTTTTTTAGTATTGTTTTTTGCCGGCATTTTAGTCGTGACAAGCTATGTTGATAACAATTCCCAGCAGTCGTTTAACAGCTTATCTCACCTTTCACTTGATGGAGGAGCTGTTGAAACCTCTGCAGATGAAGACGAGGCGGAACAATTAAACATGTCGGTCAAAGAAGTTCATGTTAAAACAGAAAAAAGAGGCGGATACCGAATTGAAGTGTACGAACAAGTAAATGTTTATAGAGATGATAAAGGAAAAGTAGTAAAAAAAGTTCCTACGGGAGAATATCAAACGTTGAAATATAAACTGAATGAAAAAAAATAAACCACTTACCGAAGTAAGTGGTTTTATTTTTAATGGTTAAAGTGAGCTGCAAGAATCCACAGTGTACCAACAACGATACAAAGTGCAATAAAGAAACTGTAAAGAATATTTGCAACCTGTACTTTACCATTTTCACTTTCAGTCATGTGCATGAACATTACTAGCTGCATTGCTGCTTGTAATAACGCTAGGATCATGATAAGAGTCATCGTAATGCTTCTTGATAGATCAGCTAGCACTACTAAACCAAGCGCTGCGAATGTTAAGGCTAGTGAAAGGATAAGCCCAAATACATGACTAAGCGGAAAACCTGCTTTTTGGCCTTGTTTATTTTCCATGTCTTATCCCACCAATCCGTTCAAGTATACAAGCGTGAAGATGAAGATCCATACAACATCAAGGAAATGCCAGTATAAACCGATAATAAATACTTTACGAGCAGTAACTGGTGTTAATCCTCGTCTTACTAATTGAATAATAATACTGATTGCCCAGAATACACCGACTGTTACGTGAAGACCGTGCGTTCCAAGTAGTGTAAAGAACCCTGATAAGAAGGCACTTGTTTGCATTGTTGCACCTTCGTGAACTGCGTACATGTAAAACTCACGAATTTCGTAGAAAAGGAATCCTCCACCAAGGACAAGCGTAATCACGAACCAAACTAAAAGTCCTTTTAAATCATTATTACGCATTTTAAAGATGGCAATTCCCATCGTGAAACTACTGAATAGTAGTAACAGCGTTTCGATCATAAAATCTTTAACAACGAACAGTTCTTCTGCAGTAGGGCCACCCGCTGTACGCGTATGGTACGTTAAGTACGTTACGAACAGCGTAGAGAACAACGCGATCTCGGCACCTAAGAAAATCCAGAATCCAAGGATATTCAGGCGACTTTGTTCTTCTTGGTATTCTAACGGCAATGATTTATCTAAATGTCCTGCCATTATTTGTCACCCCCTGTAATTCCTTCAACCTTCTTGATTTCATCTACTTTTACATAGAAGCCTGGATCATAATCAAATGAACGAGCAAGCATACAAGCAAAAATACCTGCTAATCCAACGATTGCCATTGGAATCCATTCAAATACTAAGCCAAATCCACCGATAAACCAGAAAATACCTGAGATAAACGGCACACCAGAGTTGCTTGGTAAGTGAATTGGTTTTAAGTCTTCTGCTTTAATTTCTGTTTCATTACGTTTTTTCATGTGCCAAAATGCATCCATTTCTTTCACATGAGGAATTACTGCAAAGTTGTAAGCTTGAACTGGTGATTTAGTCCACCACTCAAGTGTACGACCATCCCAAGGATCGTTTGCAGTGTCGCGTTTGTTTTTCCATGCACTGTATAATAAGTTAACTACTAATACGAAGAAGCCAAGACCCATTAAGAATGCACCGATTGTTGAAACTAAGTTTAATCCGTTCCAGCCAAGGTTGTCTGCATAAGTTTGCATACGACGAGTCATACCGTCTAAACCTAGGAAGAATTGTGGGAAGAAACATACGTTAAATCCAACAACAAAAATCCAGAATGAAATTTTTCCTAATTTTTCGTTCAACGTGTGACCGAAAATCTTTGGATACCAGAAGTATAAACCTGCGAAACAGCCAAACACTGTACCAGAGATTAATACATAGTGGAAGTGAGCGATTAGGAAGTAACTGTTATGATATTGATAATCGGCTGATGCCATCGCAAGCATAACCCCTGTTACCCCACCGATTACGAAGTTTGGAATAAACGCTAATGACCAAAGCATCGCAGTCGTAAATTTGATACGGCCTTTATACATTGTAAAGAGCCAGTTAAAGATTTTAACTCCGGTTGGTACGGCGATTAACATCGTTGTAATTGAGAAGAACGAGTTAACTGACGGTGAGTTACCCATTGTAAAGAAGTGATGCACCCATACAAGGTAACTTAAGAATGCGATACCGACCATTGATACAACCATTGCTTTATAACCGAATAAGTTCTTACGAGAATGTGTAC
>NZ_JBFULJ010000516.1:0-2698 GCF_056400385.1 Priestia sp. P5_B4 | reverse complement strand
TCCGCCGCTAACGTCATAGAAGCAAGCTTCTAATCAGTTCGCTCGACTTGCATGTATTAGGCACGCCGCCAGCGTTCATCCTGAGCCAGGATCAAACTCTCCGAAGAAATGTTTGACTTGCTCAATTAAAAAATAAAATTTAACGTTGACGTTTGTCGCTTTGTTCAGTTTTCAAAGTTCAACCGCCGCTCTTAGGCGACTTTATTATCTTATCAAGTTATCAACGTAATGTCAACAACTTTTTAAAATTCTTTTTTCAGCTTCGTTGTTACAAGTATGTCTCAACGACGCTTTATAATAATATAACGATTTTCATATAAAGTCAATATGTTTCAAGAAGAAAAATGTTTTTTTCTCTTGTTTAACTACTTCCCTTACTGACAAGTAGTTAAACGTAAATAAACTAAATTTTCTAATTTTTATCTATACTCTATATTAAAAAAGAAGCCCTTCACAAAAAGAGCTTCTTTCTTATTTTACTGATCAAGGTAAATAACGACGTGCACCTGCATACTCTTCAATATATCCCTTCGTGTTTAAAGGAATAATCTCTACTGTCCGCTCGGAGTTCGGCGAATGAATCATCATGCCATCTCCCGCATACATTGCTACATGGTGGACGCTTCCTTTTCCTTGGTTATAGGCAAAAAACAATAAGTCTCCAGGTTGAAGGTTGTTCATATCTACTGGTTGCCCTGCTCTAGACTGTGGCCCTGAGTCACGTGGAATCGTAATACCATGGGATTGGTACATCGTAAACGTAAATCCAGAGCAGTCAAATCCAAAACCACTCATGCCAGCCCATAAATATGGAAGATTTAAGAATGCCTTTCCACTTTCAACAAGCTCCGTGCCAGTTGGTACAGGAATATCTTTTTGAGACGCGTAGATTTTTCCTGCTTTTGTAGAAATCCATGCTGTCTTTCCATTTGGTTTTAATACTTTATATGCACTCTTTGATTTTGCCAAAAGAGGTAAGCGCGTATTATAGCTAACTTCAATACCTTTCTTTTTCAAAGAAGGCGAATGATATAGATAAGTAGTCGGAGCCGTCACCATTACAAAAGGCTTCTTTGCATACTGTTCGTACCTTTTGCTATAGGTTAATTGTTTAGTAGGCATCCATCCGGGATACCCTAATTCATTTCGAGAAGTAGGCTGTCCGTCTACAGCTACTTTGACCCAGTCTCCTTGTTCGTCTAAAATCGTTACTTTGTTTCCATATAACGCTTGTGTCTCAAGCATCCCATCGCTAGATAACTGCTGCTTCTGTTTCAAATTCATCGATGTGGTCCACTTTCTCATATCTACAGGATTAGTAGCTGACGGAGCGTCCACTTCCCGCAAGATGTCTGGTGCTGTCCACAGAGTAGCTGCTGCGACATCTATATAAGCAGTTTCTTTTTCTTCAGAAGCATGAACAGAAGGAACTGCACTAACCCCAAATGTAGCTAAAATAACTGTTGTTGCCGTTAAAAGCCAACGTTTTATATTCATCGTCTCTCTCCTTCTACTATATTACTATCCTTTTATTTTGAGATAGGAACGGTGATTTCTCCTATTCCAGGAAGATCTGATAAGAAAACCTCTTGACCGCTGTACTTTAACACATCCAGTTCAGTTGAAAGCCAAAGAGGAGCATCTAGATCAAAATACGTGATATTCGGATGAGCGGCTGCCAGATGAGCAGCTGCTCCCACGGAAAGTGATGGTTCCATCATGCTTCCAATCATACATGCAACACCGTTCGCCTCAGCAATACTTGCGATTTTTCTTGCTTCATTAATTCCTCCGCACTTCATTAGCTTAATATTCAAAAGATCCACGTACCGCCCGCTTACAAGCCTTAATGCATCTTTGGCAGAAAATAGACTCTCATCTGCCATAATGGGTACGTTTACTCGTTCAGTCACAAACTTTAACCCTTCCCAATCATGAGCAGGGACAGGTTGTTCTACCAATTCAATACCAAAGTTGAGAGTTTCCATTTTATTAATTAATTGCACTGCTTGTTTTGGAGTCCATCCTTGATTTGCATCCAACCGAAGTTTTACATGATCCGGAATGACAGATCGAATATGTTTAATACGCTCAAGGTCTAGCTCAGGAATTGAACCTACCTTTACTTTTAAAATGTCAAATCCGTCCGCTGCACTTTTTTGTGCGTCTTCAGCCATTTTTTCAGGTGTATCAACACTTATCGTCATACATGTAGAGATAGACTGCTTATCGCCCAAGAAAGCATATAAAGGAATGTTAAGAAACTTTGTATAAGCATCATGCAAAGCGATATCAGCAGCTGCTTTAGCACTTGAATTGTGAATACAGCAGCTTTGAATTTTTTTTAAGAGTTTTTGAAACTGACGTATATCCTCTCCTATTAGCGCTAGTTTAATAGGTCCTTGAAGTGCAGCTTGAATGCCCTCTAAAGAATCGCCTGTAATAACATATGTTGGCGAAGCCGCTCCTTTTCCTTTTATTCCGTTTTCTAATTGAATCTCTACACTTATGCTGTCTATCTCTGTTGCTGTTCGAAGCGCTGTTTTAAACGGAACGAGCAGTGGAACGGTTTGATGCTTTACAGTTATGTCTTTAATTATCATTTCAATCGCTTCCTTTCGATTCAGCACAAATATTCTTTCATACGTATTTTTGGTTTATTCTTAGATCGCTCCTAAAATTTTGGCGACCATCATAC
>NZ_JBFULJ010000515.1:0-2705 GCF_056400385.1 Priestia sp. P5_B4 | reverse complement strand
GAAGTATATGGTCAAAAGATTTTTAGATGTTAGATGACAGAAGATATCCAATATCAGCAATTAATCTCCTTCCCTGTTCATTGTCACTTAGTCCATCTATCAAAACAACGGCATAATATGTTTCGTTACCTCGCATGAGAATAGCACTATCATGTTCTGCTCCCTGTAGTTCTCCAGTCTTATTCGCAGCTTGAAACGCTGATCCTATACGTGCTGGAAGCTTATGCTGAAACTGCTGCATTTCTAACATTCTCATTATTTTTTCGCGACTAGATTTTTGCAAAAGGTTTCCTTCATATATTTCCCTTAGACACTTTACTACGTCAGAGGCACACGTATAATTATCAATCCCTTTTTCAACAGCGATTTCGTCCATCATATAGCGGTTTAAAACGGTTTTCTTTGATCCTAGATTTTTAGCACATTCGTTAATTTTTTCAAATCTTACTAAAGAAATGAGTTCATTTGTAGCTGTGTTGTCAGAAACAATTATCATAAGGGTAAGCAGCTCTTCTACTTTAATATGTGTTAACCGCGGAAGAGCTCTAAGTACGCCTGCTCCGCCAACCGTGTTTTTTTCCATTCTTTGAATGACAGATGGTAAAGCCAAGATGCCCGCATCAATTTGACGAAACGCTTCTATTGCAAGCAGCAGCTTGATTGTACTTGCTGCTCGTTGTTGGATAAAAGAATTAATCTGTATGGATTCTTTTCCTTCAATATGAATACGTATAAGTCCATTATTACTCCGCTTCCATGTAGTAACTGCATCTTCGATTTTCATTCTCGCTCTTTCCATCATTTTGTCGCAGCTGTTTCAATATAGTTGTTACTCATTATCTTTTGATTGTATAAGTGACAAGATACAAAGTGATTGTCTTCAACTTCCTGCCACTCTGGCTTTTGAGTCTTACAGGCTGCTACTGCAAGAGGACAGCGCGTATTAAACACGCAGCCAGAGGGCGGGTTAATTGGACTCGGTAATTCTCCTTTAAGAACAATCCGCTTCCGATTATCCTCAACGTCAGGATCAGGGATAGGAATAGCTGACAGTAGAGCTTGAGTGTAAGGGTGAAGCGGTTTTTGATACAGCTCCGAACTTGTTGTTAATTCTACTAAATGCCCTAAATACATAACTCCAATACGATTGCTTATATGCTTTACCATCGACAAGTCATGTGCAATAAATAAATAGGTTAACCCTTTTTCTTTTTGGAGTTTTTTTAATAAATTAACTACTTGAGCCTGTACAGACACATCTAAAGCAGAAATAGGTTCGTCTGCAATAATGCATTCTGGATTTAGTGCTAAAGCTCTCGCAATCCCTATACGCTGGCGCTGCCCGCCGCTGAATTCATGAGGATAGCGATTGGCATGATCACGGTTTAGCCCGACATCTTCTAGCAGCTCATACACGCGGTTCAGCATCTCTTTTTTATTCGAATAAAGTCCGTGAACCTCCATTGGTTCTGAGATAATCTCCTTCACGGTAGAACGAGGGTTTAGTGAAGCATATGGATCTTGAAAAATCATTTGCATATTACGATGAAAAGCAAATTTTTCTTTCTCTGATAGCTCATGCACGTTTTTCCCTTTATAAAGCACCTCTCCTGATGTACGGTTATACAACCCAATGATTGTTCGCCCCGCAGTTGATTTTCCGCAGCCGGATTCACCAACAAGTCCAAAGGTTTCTCCTTTTGAAATATGAAAAGACACGCCGTCTACTGCTTTCAAAACCTGCTTATTCGTAATCGAAAAATATTTGCTCAGCTGCTTTACTTCTAACAAATGCTTCGCTGTCATAACTGCCACCTCCTAATAATAGCGCCGGGCTGCGCACAGCTCTTCTTCATAAAGCGTTTCTTTTAATTCAATCAGTTCAACGGTTTTACCTGTTTTAGGTGAATGAAGCATTTTTCCTTCACCATAATAAATACCAACATGGTGGATAGACGCTTCACCTTTTTCATGAGCGAAAAACAGCAAATCTCCAGGTTGAATAGAGGCTAACCCCACTTCTTTTCCTTGCCTTGCTTGATCGGTTGCATCCCTTGGAATAAGATATCCGTTTGCTTTATGAGTAGCATAGGCAAACCCGGAACAATCATATCCCCAGGCACTCATGCCACCCCATAAATATGGAAGATTCAAAAACTGTTCTCCTGCTGCAATAATCCTATCCCCAGTTCCTTTTAGTTTACGGTTTCTATCCTCTATTACAACAGCATCTTGACGTTTTATTCTCCCACTGCCAACCGGCGTTTGAACTTCTAGCCATTCTTTATCTTCTTTTAAAAGAGGCAGCTGCGTTTGATAACTAATTTGCAAGGCTTCTTCCGCTAGGTGCAGGGTCGCAATCGTTGCTGATACCACCGCCGTTGGTTTATTCAACGGAAAATATTCAGTTTGAGAAATCAGTTGGTGAAAAGGAACCCACCCGGGATATCCTCTTTCATCTTTAGAAGAAAACTGAGAAGGAATAACGATTTTTGCCCATTTACCTTTCATTTCTGTTACATATACTTCTTCTCCTAGTAACAGCTGCGTTTGAACTAAATTTTTCTCACAAAGCTCCAACCGGCGTGTATACGTTAATTGTTCTAGCCATTTATCCAGTTTTACTGGGACACTTATTGCATTGTCATCTATTTCTCTGCTAGAGTCATAGGAAGTCCAAACAGTCGCCACAGCTACACAAACGT
>NZ_JBFULJ010000514.1:0-2705 GCF_056400385.1 Priestia sp. P5_B4 | reverse complement strand
AAAGTAGACAGCGCGTATTCTTAGCAGAGAGCTCCGGAAGCTGAAAAGGAGCAAGAAAAACGCTGTTGAAACAAGCCTCTGAGCAGCGCATTGGATCTAACGTGATAGTGCGACGGCTGCTTCCGTTACAAAGCTAGAGTATAAGCGAAAGCCGTACTCGATAAGGTTTATATGGCGACATATGAACAAACTAGGGTGGCACCGCGATTCATAATCTCGCCCCTAAGACAAATGTCTTGGGGGTGGGATTTTTTTATTGATCGAAATCAATAGTGAAGCGGAGGCCTTTCTTTTATGAAAAATAAGCTGTTGTCTTGGAAATACCCGTGTTTATTACTGTTTGGAATTGGCATTAGCAATATCGGGGACTGGATTTATTTAATTGCTTTAAATGTCATGATGCTTGATATGACGAATTCGCCGCTTGCGGTTTCAGGGCTATACATGATAAAGCCGCTTGCTGCGCTATGTACAAATATATGGTCTGGAAGCTTAATTGACCGCATGAACAAACGGAAGCTTATGATGTTTTTAGATTGGATGCGCGCGGGGATTATTGCTTGGTTTCCGTTTTTCTCATCCATACTGATCATTTATGTGCTGGTATTTATCATCAGTATGGCAAGTTCAATGTTTCGGCCGGCATCGATGGTTTATATCACAAAGCTTATTCCACGTGAAAAACGAAAAAGATTTAATTCGCTGCGCAGTTTGATTGATTCAGGCGGTTTTCTTATTGGGCCAGCCGCAGCAGGTGCGCTATTTATGATTGGAACGCCAGCGTTTGCCATTTATGCTACTGCTGCAGCGCTGGTATCGTCAGGGGTGGTTACTTTGTTTATGCCGAACCTGGATACAAAAGCAGAAGTTAAAGAAAATAAGCTGTCTGTAAACACCATTCGAGAAGATTGGAAAGCGGTGTTTCGTTTCAGTAGAGCCAACAGATACATTATCACCATTTATGTATTATTCAGTTTCTTAATGGTCATGGCTACGGCAATTGATTCTCTTGAAGTTTCATTTGCAACAAAAGTCATTCATTTGTCCGAAAGCGAATACGGATTTTTATTAAGCATAGCAGGCGCTGGCATTATGATTGGCGCAGTTGTGAACACACTGTTTGCTAAGAAGCTGTCGACCAACTTTCTCATAGGCGCCAGCAGTGTAGGAGTGTCGCTTGGCTATTTGCTGTATGCGTGTTCGTCTTCTTTTCAAACTATCGGAGCAGGATTTTTTAGCTTATCTTTTGCGTTAGCTTTTGCAAGTGCTGGTTTTCAAACCTTTTATCAAAAYAGTATTCCCGTTGACATGATGGGTCGAGTAGGAAGTATATATGGACTGCTTGAGTCATTTCTGATCATTATCATGACTTTTTTATGCGGCATGGCTGCGCACATCTTTTCGATTCAAGGAGCTGTAATTGGTGGAAGCCTGATCATGCTTTTAAGTACAATTGTATTGTTTTTGTGCACGTTAAAGCCGACGTTTTATAAAGTGAATTTGGTCAAAAAGCAAGAAATCTAACGCAAGGGTACTAGTGGACAAATAAGCTAAGAAGCCGATAATAAGAAATGAATACAGGATAAAGGATGGAAAAGCACAGTGAAAATGAAAGATGCGTTAAAGAAAAAAGGAATGTTTGTTAAAAAATTATCGAATCAAGGTGAATTCTTTCGAAAGCGATGGGAAAATGAATTTGCAAGTGCTTTAAGCGCATCGCAAAAAAAGAAAATTTATATTGACCAATTTTTGTGGCATGCGTTTAGCTATGAAAAGCTCCCTTGCTTGCAAGGAGAACAAGCGGTTCAAGCGTTCGAACAGCAAATAAAGAACGACTGTTATTTGCTGTTTGAGCATGATGAACGAGTGCTGCAGCTATCTAAATGTAAGTATCTAACAAGCGCTGATTTAAGTGAAAATACAAACATGTATTTAGAAGATTTATATGTGGTTGATAAAAACTTCACGTGGACTTACGTTATTACCCATGAAAGCTCATGTGGACCTTACTTTTACCGAACATAAGTGAAGATATGGCCTGCCGTGTATATCAACATGGTAGTTTTTTCTATAAAAGAACATTTTATTAATTAAAAGTAATTAAAGGTATAAAATGGTTTTTAATCTAAGATTTTTGGGTATTTATTACTAATTATTATCCATATCTCTCCTATATCTATATTACCATTTGGGATTTTTTCAAAAAATAGGATATGAAATTAATTTTTTGTATGCTAAGGTAATTATTGCTAGTCGGCTTGTCTTACAAAATTCAGTTTAAAAAGGAGGTTTTTATATGAAGTGGTATTTACATRTACTAAAAAATTATGCAGCGTTTCAAGGAAGAGCAACGCGTAAAGAGTATTGGATGTTTATCTTATTTAATTTTATTATATGGTGTGTGCTTTCAGCTATTGAACTTATAACAGATATGCCCCCTTTTTTGCGTATAGTTTATCTTGTTGCAGTCTTCATTCCATCTCTTGCTGTGACGGCACGCCGACTGCATGACATAGGAAGAAGCGGCTGGTGGCAGCTCATTAGTATTATTCCGATTGCCGGAGCTATTTGTCTATTAATTCTTCTTTGTCTAAGAAGTGAGTCGCAGCTAAATCGTTTTGATGTACCTAATAAAGTTGCGTAGGACTTAAATGATTAGGTAGTTTAATTTAATAAATAAAGAGAGGGTTTGTCATGTACTGGTA
>NZ_JBFULJ010000513.1:0-2715 GCF_056400385.1 Priestia sp. P5_B4 | reverse complement strand
CAAATAAACAAGTTTATCTTACATACTACAAAAAGGGACAATGTATTACAAAAAAGGGATTCATCCAATTTGTTGATTTCCTGGGGAATTTGTTTGTTTTTATCGATAAAGTATTTGAATTGAAAAATAAAATGAGGTTAAGTGAGCTAATTGATGTTCATTTTACATAAAATAATTTCACCTTCACTTTTTGTGGTAATCTAATAAAAGGTAATTAGAAAAGAGTGATCAACATGGAAGCGAAAGAGCAGCAAGAAATCGATCTTAACAAAGTGTATGACTATGCTGAATTTCCGGATAAGGTCAGTGGCAGATGCGACAACTGCAACTCAGCTTACTTCAAAAGTTCCGTAAAAGGTGGAGTTTTCTTACATGAATGTAGAGAATGTGGCATGAAGAAAAGCATTTAGTTGGTACTGATTGAAAGGGTTGGAGAAATGAGAGATATTTGGGATGATGGATACAGTCAATCAAAGAAATTAACAGAAGAAATGGTTAAAGATGCAGAAAAGAAGTTGGGTGTGAAGTTACCAAAATCCTATATTGAGTTATGTAAAATGCAAAATGGAGGCTCTTTAAAATATTGTGACTACCCTACCTCTGTTCCAACAAATTGGGCAGACGATCATGTAAACCTCCCTGAAATTTATGGAATAGGAAAAGAAGGCATTTTATCCAGTGATTATTATATAGAAGAATGGGAGTTACCAAAAGATATTGTTCTACTATGTGGAGAGGGACATTGGTGGGTTGCATTCGACTATCGGAATACAAAAGATAACCCTCCTGTAATTTATATGGATCTAGAATGGGGAACAGACACACTTATTTTTGAATTAGCTCCTGATTTCGAGACCTTGGTAAATGGCTTATTTATTTATGAAGATGAAAAATGACTACATTTATACAATACAAAGGAACTGACATTCAATTGTCAGTTCCTTTTTTATTATTACGTTCAACTTTAGTCCTTGGGACATCTTTGGATCTCTCGTCCATTTCATGAAAAATATAAGTCACTAGGCCAATCCCCAACATATAAAAACTCATCACATCTTACATCACTATCTACTCATCCCCTACTGCAGTAAGGGTTCTGTTTTATTTTTTGACTGGACAGGCAAGCTTACTGCTGTAATTACGTAGTATCTAAAGAATTCCGACTCCGTTACCTAATTGGCATCTATTTCGGTAGCATAACACATTAACATTTGCGTAATTGAAGCTACTCTAAAAGAGTGGCTTTTTTAGGAKGATTTTAGGTTTTTAAATCCAAATAACAGGTTAATATTGACTTATAAAGCAATTGAAGGGTGTAGAAATGGAGGGGAGTAAGTTGCCTAACAAAGAATATCCATACTATTTTATAAAGTTAGGTAAGTTATATTATGTAAATGAATCATGTAGAAACGTAAAAAGGAAAGAGATATCTAGTTATGAATTTACAAACAATGAATTGGTTGCATTTCCCTTTGACACACAGTCCATCGCAAAACAAACCGCAGATGAATGTGGTGGGTATATTGTAGTTAGAAACGCTACGTTTGAAGATTATATTAGCCAAGGGGAACGTTGGAGTAAGTATATAGGTTATAAAGAGAAACATATATGGAAACTCTATAACGTTAAATAAATAGTAAAATACTTTCCTTATAATAAGTTGTATATTTGTACACTTTGTAAAAAAGCCCATATTTGTCGTAATCAATTTTAATTTCTGTCTTTGAACCATCTCTGAGAGTGAATACTCTAAACCAATCTTTCATGTAATCATATCTCCTTAAAAACGAAAAGAGCAACCATCATATACTGGCTGCTCTCTCCTAGCAAAAATGTACTCACACAAATGTGTATGTGAACGTATTAGTATCATACTACCTCAGTAATAAAAAAAGAAATAAATTCTATTTACCTTTATACATAATTAATCGTTCTTTTGCTAAATTAATTAATTCCTTTAACTCTCCAACGGATTGCTTGTTATTACAATCACTTAATAAATCTATTGTGTCTTGCAAAAATTGTTCTCTTCTTTTTATCCTTTTATATTCAGCCCTATATTCTTCTGCCATCCTTGCTATTCGAGTAGAACCCTCACGAGGAGTCGCAACTCTTTCAAAATTTGAAGTGCGAGGCTTTGTTCCTTTTTCATCAAACGTAGCATTGTCTGGATTCCTATTCCTCAATCCTGATTGACCCAAAATACTCCTTGCCGCCCGTTCTCTTCCAGTGGCCATTATCATTTCCCCTCTCTGCAATTGAGATTTGAAATAAACCGTCCTGTATAGATTCAATAACAGTAAAATAAGTCCTTCTTTAAATATTTAGTTGCAGCTAAATAAAATCTTTGTTATTTTTTGAGTGGATAGGCAAGCTTACTGCAGTAGCTACATAGTATCTAAAGAATCGCGACTTCGTTTCCTAATCAGTAGGTAATTCAGTAACGTTATCGCGTTAATATAAGCTTTATATGCGTAATGACGCCTTTCATGTTGCTTTCTTTATTGGACCCTTCACTAGTTATAGATAATGACCTCACTTTTCCTTTATAGAAAAAGCAGGGCCGTCTAAAATGTTAGGTATTTTTTTCAAACGTTACAACATGTATTTCATTATCTATTAATTGAAAATATGTCTTTGGATATGATCCAATATAAATAGGTAATCTTCCTTTTTCGTTCTCCGTATAAACGTTATAACCCAACTCATCGACAG
>NZ_JBFULJ010000512.1:0-2724 GCF_056400385.1 Priestia sp. P5_B4 | reverse complement strand
GTTATACACGCTTGAATTGCTGCTGCCAAGCGCTCCTCCTGCAATTAAGAGATTACCTTTAATCGAATCGTATGCAGGACTTTCAGATGAAGAAAAAGTAGGTTTTTTATACGTTAAACTAGTTTTTCTATCCGATTGGAATTTGAAGGTTTTAGGCGTAATATCCATTCTGACATTTACAATGGAATAGTCGTCTTTTTGTCCGTCAGTATATCTCCAGTAGCCGTTTGTATCATTGGCCTTTTGAAAAGCAATTTCATATCCCGACCCTTTACTGTCATAAACATAGCTTTTCGCAGATTTCATCGATTCATTGTCAACAAGAGAATAGGATAAATAAGCCTTTAATCTTCCATATGGCGTAAAAACACCCGTAGCAGACAGTGCGTTAAACGAGTAATATTCAAATCCCTTCGTTTCTACTTTCTCTTTTGGAAATTCAAATGACTTTAAATGATAGTTAATTTTATCTCCAGAAGATAAGTAACTAACCTTCATATTCTCTAATCCCGAACGAGCTTTCTGCTTAGATACAAGCTTAGCTTTACTCATATCCAAGACGGCTACTCCGCTTCGTCCAACAACTTCAATCTTTTGATCTTTATTGTTAACGACCATAGCCGTATCTTCGTCCACACCGTATGCAAAGTTTTTTTCTTTGTCACGTTCAGAAATATATGCAGCTACTGCAAGTCGCCCAAGTCGTGCTCGTTCATCCATGTGCTGATCAATTATGCCGTGTTGGAAAAACCCCAACCCTTTTTGAATTGATAGAGGCTCGTACTCTTTTTGACTGCGTTGGTTTTTGCTTACATGTTTATTTTTCTTGTTTTCTAAACTGTCTTTTAACGCTCCTAGACTGTCTCCTCCTGTAATCATGATGTCACTCATAATTGCAGCTCCTGCACTTGTGCCTCCGATTACTGCTCCTTTACGATATATATCCCAAATAGCTTTTAACGCTTCAGAATCACTTCCATTATTTTGACGAAGAGAAGCCACAATTTTGGTTTGATCTCCTCCAACAAACCAAACTGCCGTTAGTCCTTTAATCGTACGGGATAACTTCTTATCATTTACTTGATTCTTCCAGGTTGATTCGTCCTTTTGTGTATCAGAAAAATCGTGATTTGAAACGGGAAGAATTTTAATAGAATCTGAGTTTGCTCCGTATTTTACGAGGTCTTCCTTAAACTTTTTAGAAGACTGCAGCGTTGTGCTAGCAGCTGGAATAATCCCTACTTTTGCTTTTTCTTTTCCTCCAGCAAGCGAGAGAAACTTTTCATAGATTTCGTGATTAGATGTCCCTATACCTCCGCCTGCAATAACAAGGCTGCCTTTAATGTCTTCAGTATTTTCTTGTGCTTTTGCAAGCAGCGGTGTACTCAAAGAAGAAAGTAATGTAAAGCTGATAAGACATGAAACAAGTTTCTTTTTCATTTGAAAGATCCTTTCCACGCAAATTTTAATACCTTTCTCTGACTAGCTCGAATCCTTCCTCGATACTTTCGTTAAATGATGTTTAAAACCTGTTATTCAAACGTTCCTTTCACAACAGGGACACCGTCTTTTACCATTACTTTACCTTGAGCAAAAACTGTTTTAATTGTTAGTGTCTCTTTGTCTAAAAGGACTAAATCTGCATCTTTTCCAGGTTGAATATGCCCTTTATTGGCCAGTTTTAATACTTTGGCAGGATTAGAAGTAATGACTCGAAGAGCTGTTTCTAACGGCACTGATTCTTCTAATACTGCATCTCGTACTTCTTGAAATAAAGAAGACACTTTTCCAACTTGAAGCCCTTTATAGTCTCCGTTATCATCAAAAAACGGCAGGCTCGCTTGTCCATCGGATRAGAACGTAATGCTCGAGATTGGAACTTCTTCTTCAAGCATGATACGTAACCCTTTGCTGCACTTAACTTCGCCTTCTTCTAAAAAATATGGAATGGTGCTAGTTGTAAAATCTACATAGCCACCTCGTTTTGTAAATTGAATTCCTTCTTTAAACAGTTCTTCATTTCGATTAATATGTGTAGGATGAAACTGACGAATTGGCAGATCTGTTTCATCTGCGATTTGATTTAATAAAGATAATTTCCGTTTTCCATCCCCTACATGAACTTCTAATATTCCGGCTTTCCCTGATAAAATCCCTCCATTGCGGGCAGCAGAAGCCGCCTTTACCAGTTCTTCAAATGTCGGTTCAGAGGAACGGTGGTCAGAAATGGCAATTTCACCTACTCCGATAATTTTATCAATTAAAATAAGATCTTCTTCGATGCTGGTAGTTAACGTTTTTACTGGTATTTGATAAGAACCTGTGTGAATAAAGCAGCTAATTCCTTCTTCTTCTAATCCTCTTGCTTTAGCAAGAAGACTTTCCATTCTTCTTGTTGTACCGTCTGTTCCAAGTACACCTACAATAGTTGTAACACCGGCAGTCGTTGCATCGGTTAACATTAGTTCAGGCGTGCGTGTTTTATATCCGCCTTCTCCTCCTMCGCCAATAATATGAACATGTGAGTCAATAAAGCCTGGAGCTATAACATCATTAGCAGCGTCTACAACATGAATAGGAATGGACGTATTTACATGATCAATACAATCCTCTATAAGGATGATTTTGCTGTCTGCAAGCAATACGTCTTTTTTTCCTAAATACTCTGGTGCATATACTTCTGCGTTTTTGATTAAGGTTAACAACTTCTATTCCTCCTACTAG
>NZ_JBFULJ010000511.1:0-2726 GCF_056400385.1 Priestia sp. P5_B4 | reverse complement strand
GATGAGGTCGGTGTCAAGCCCACTTAGGCCTACTATTATTCCACAGTATCTCAGTGGGAGATCCATACAGAGAAGTACCCAAGTGGCTCAAGGGGCTCCCCTGCTAAGGGAGTAGATCGTTAACGCGGTGCGAGGGTTCGAATCCCTTCTTCTCTGCCATTTTATAATTTTATCTGGTCCGTTGGCCGAGTGGTCGAGAAATTGTCCTTTTAAAAAGGTAACACGGGTTCGAATCCCGGACGGGTCATTACAAAAAAGGCAGTTTGCTGATAAAGCAAGCTGTCTTTTTATTGGATAAGAGATATTGCTTTAATCCATTATGTAAAACTAATTTAAATGTTATTAGAATGAAGATAAAAAGCATTTGATAATAGTGCCGATAACTCGGAGTATGTCAACAGAGATATTTAATAAATTTCAACATTGTAGAAACGCTCCAGCTATAACCCCAAAAGAACCAGCCCCAACAAAAAAGCACTCACTAAAAGTGAGTGCTTTTCCATTAAATAAACAATCCAACCATAATACCTGTTAAAATCGAGCCCATTGTCGCTACTAACAGCATCTTCAAGCCGAATTTTGCAACGCGTGAAGCTTGTTCGCCGTTGATTGCTTGGATGGTACCAAGAACGATACCAATTGAGCTGAAATTTGCAAATGAGATTAAGTAAGCTGATACGATACCAACCGTTTTTTCAGAAAGGTGAGGCATCATTTTTTGGAAGTCAAGCATGGCAACGAATTCGTTTGCTACTACTTTTGTTCCCATTACGCCGCCGGCTCTCATTAGTTCATCTGCCGGAATACCCATGATAAAGGCAATTGGGTAGAAGATATAGCCTAAAATGTCTTGAACCGTTAATCCGATGACGCCGTTTAATACGTAGTTCACTAATGCTAAAAGACCAACGTACGTTACAAGCATCGCTGCTACGATTAACGCAACGCGTCCGCCGTCTAGTGCTCCGTCGCCGATTGCTTCAAACAGCGTGCCTTGCTTAGCAGGTGCTTTGATATCGACTTCGTTTTCATCTTCTACTTTTACAGGCGCAACGATAGAAGAAACAATTAAGCCAGAGAATACGTTTAGCGGAAGGGCAATTAATACGTATTCCGCCGGAATCATCTGCATGTATGCGCCTAGAATCGAACAAGAAACGGATACTAATGATGTTGTTGTAACGATAAATAAACGGTTTGGTGTTAAACCTCCGATGTGGTTTTTCACCGCAATTAGCGCCGTTGTATCACCAAAAATCATTGCGTTCACGGCTGTGAAGCTTTCAATTTGAGGAAGTCCGGTAATTTTTGAAACAAGTCCTCCGATATATTTGATCCCAAAGGGTAAAATACGAGAGTAGTTTAAAATACTTAATAATGCTGAAACGAATACAATCATAACTAACGTTTGGATAAAGAAAATGCCTTTTCCTGCAAGATCTCCAAACACGAACGAAATTCCGTCGTTACCAAATGATAAGATCTTTGTAAATACACTTGTGATAAAGTCAAGCACCTTGCGACCAATCGATGTATTCATCATAAAAGCAGAGATAGCAAGCTGGATAACCAGCATAACTGCGATGCCTTTATAGTTGATAAGTTTCCTGTCGTTCGACATGAGGAATGCAACTGCTAAGATAATTACAATCCCGATAATTCCCATTAAAATTGACATTTACTTTTCTCCTTACATGTATTCTATATTTATAAAAGAGGGACGTGCATAGAAATGACTATGTAAATCGGCCTCTATTTTATACAAAAACGGAACTTTTATGCCAATTTTGTTAAAAATGGGCAAAATTTTTTAGGCCATTGTAAAAAATGACGTAATTGCAAAATAATATTTACTATGTGCTATTATGTAAAAAAACATGCAGAGCTGACATAATAACTTATATTTCGACAGCTTCTACTATCTTAAATCATTTCGAACAAAAGAAAAAGAGGAAATGAAGATATTTTTAATATAATTGTGAAATATTTTTTAAACTTTCATGATATTGCCAAGATTTTAGTGGAATACATGAAAAATAAGAGATCCATCTTTAAAATGTGGTAAAATATGACGTAATTAGTAAGGGAAAACGGGGAAGGGAGAGGTAGAAATGAATCAACGCAAAATAATTCATTTAGCAACCGGAATGCCTGAACAAATGGCATACAGTCCTGACAAAGAAATGCGCACAGGCATATGCAAGAAGCAAGTAGACGAAACGTTTTTAGCCAAAGAAGGGTTTCAAGGCGACGGCGTAGCGAATTTAAAGTATCACGGCGGGCTGGATCGTGCGGTGTGCGTGTATCCGTATGAACACTACAAGAAATGGAACAAAGAGTTTGATACGGAGCTGCCGATGTCTGCGTTTGGAGAAAATCTTGTTGTAGCAGGCATGGTTGAAAAAGACGTATGCATTGGAGACGTTTATCAAGTAGGAGACGCCGTTATTCAAGTAACGCAAGGTCGAAATCCATGCGACACGATTACAAAGAGAACGGGCGTTAAAGGGATTTTAAAACGAATGATTGAGACAAGCTATACGGGCTACCTTTGCCGCGTGCTGAAAGAAGGTACGATTACGCAAGATGCGGAAGTGAAATTGATTGAAGCTCATCCAAACCAAGTATCCGTTTGGTTTACGCTTGATTTATATTTCCATCGTTCAAAAGATGTAGAAGGGATGAAGCGGGCTTTAGAAGTGGCTGAGCTAGCTGAAGACTGGAAG
>NZ_JBFULJ010000510.1:0-2729 GCF_056400385.1 Priestia sp. P5_B4 | reverse complement strand
GGTGCAAACGTATTAAGCATTTTAACCGGAGGAATTGTGCTAGCCGGCGTGATTGGATTAGCTGACGGAAGCTACACGCTTTCTTCTCTTGCTAAAACTGTGACAGAAGGTATTGGCGGAATGTCAGAGTTAATTATTTTATCTCTGCTAATCGGCGGAATGGTTGAGCTTATTCGCTATAACGGCGGTATTCAGTTCTTATTGAATTTATTAACACGACGCATTCAAACAAAAAAAGGCGGAGAATTCAGCATCGCTGGACTGGTAAGTTTAACAAATTTAGCAACGGCTAATAACACGATTTCAATTATTACGGCAGGTCCGTTAGCAAAAGAAATCTCTGATAAGTATTCAATTGATAATCGTAAATCAGCCAGCCTGCTTGACTTGTTTTCATGCAGCGTTCAAGGGCTTATCCCTTACGGCGCACAAATGCTTCTCGCAGCAGGATTTGCTAAAGTTTCACCGATTGAGATTATTCCATTTACATTCTACCCAATGTTAACAGCGGTTTGCGGGATCATTGCAATTGTAATTGGATTTCCTCGTAATAAAAAGTCAAAGTCATCTAAAGAAGCTGCGTAATATCAAACCCTTAAAAAGAATGTTCTTTTTAAGGGTTTTTTACTGTTTAAAAAAATCAGTCGGCTTTTCATCATCTAACTCCTTCCAAAGCGTCTCGTTCTGTTTAAGTGCATAAGCCGCTCCTCCAATTTCAATCCCGCATAATAAAATGAATAATAAAATACCCATGAGATGACCTCCTTACGTAAATGAGTAAAAACACGATGGTAACGGGTTTAGCTTCTTGCTGTTTCACTTTATAATGAGAATAAAGTATGAAACGCGTTTCAGCGCAAGAGAAAAAGGTGAAAACATGACAAATATCCGAGATATCGCAAAAAAAGCTGGTGTATCTGTTTCGACTGTATCCCGGGTGCTAAATCATCATCCGTATGTAAAAGAAGAAAAACGCCGACTGGTAGAGCAGGTTATTCACGAACTTAATTATGAACAAAACATTAATGCCGTTCACTTATCAAAAGGGAAAACAAATATGATTGCCGTCGTCTTGCCTTTTATTAATCATCCGTATTTTAGTCTGCTTTTAGAAGGAGTGGCATCTCAGGCGTTAGAAAAGCAGTATCAGCTTGTTATTTGTCAGACGAACTATGATGTGAAAAAAGAAGAAGAAGCGCTTCATATGCTAAAAACAAAGCAAGTTGATGGAGTGATTATTTGTTCTAGAGCAAGCAGCTGGAGCACGATTGAATATTATCAGCAGTACGGGCCGATAGCCGTGTGCGAAAACGTACAGAATCGTTCTATTCGCTCCGTTTACGTTGATCATTATGCAGCTTTTAAGCAGGCGCTTATGTATTTAAAAGAAAAAGGATATACGGATATTGGCTACTGTATTGGAAGGATGACGGGTACGAATAGTCAACAGCGGCAACAAGCATACAAAGAATATGTAGAAAGAATAAATCAGCCTTATCATCCGGAATGGGTTTTTCAAGGCTGTTTGAACGTGACAGATGGTGAAAAAGTGGTGGAAAAACTAGTGCAGATGAAAAATCGGCCTCAGGCGCTTTTAGTAACAAACGATCAAGTAGCTATCGGAATAAAAGCTCAGTGCGAACAAGCGGGCATTTCAGTTCCTGGTGAATTAGCTATCATTGGTTTTGATAATCATCCGCTTTCTTCTTATTTACAAATAACAACGATCGAACTTCCTCTTAAGGAAATGGGAGAAACGCTTTTTACATTAGTGGGAAGCAAGGTTCCTCAGAAAATTGAGCTCCCTTTTCGGTTTATTGAGCGTAAAAGCGTATGAATTCTTGATGATGCCATGAGGTGTTTTTACCGGATAAAATGAGCAAAAGCGGACATCATACGAGTAAAGAAAGAAGAAAAGGATGATGATCGTGGAGAAAAAAGAATATCAAGTGGGAGATCAAGTATTTGTTATTTACCGAAATCCTCATACGGCAAACGTTGCGAATATTAATCAGGCTGAAATTGTTGAACATCCCGAAAACAAAGGTGAAAAGGCGCTGTTTTTACATGAGTCTTACCATTTGTTAGCTGAAGATGATGCCGTATATTCAACGTATGAAGAAGCTGAAAAAATGTATAATAAGATATTTGATTATGAACAATATGACTAATGCAAGGCTCTCTTAACGGAGAGTCTTTTTTGTTTGAAAAATAATTACCAAGGATAGAGTCTTTTTATTTTTCAAACGCTATTAGTACTAGAAAAAAGGAAGTGTACATGATGATAAAACCTTTTGTACCTCAATTAGTATATATTGAGCCAGGGGCAATGGAGTACCCGCTTGGTGTTCAATTAAAAGAAAAATTTGAGAAGATGGGAATTGAGATTCGTCAAACAACTTCTCATAATCAAGTGCGTAATATACCGGGAAAAAATGATTTGCAAAAATACCGCAATGCCAAGTCGACTTTAGTAGTTGGCGTGCGTAAAACATTGAAATTTGATACATCTAAACCGTCAGCTGAATATGCAATACCATTTGCAACAGGGTGTATGGGGCACTGTCACTATTGCTATTTGCAGACAACAATGGGAAGTAAACCATATATTCGCACGTACGTGAATGTTGAAGAAATATTAGGTCAAGCAGAGCAATATATGCAGGAGAGAGCCCCACAAATAACGCGATTTGAAGCGGCTTGTACATCTGATATCGTAGGAATTGACC
>NZ_JBFULJ010000509.1:0-2730 GCF_056400385.1 Priestia sp. P5_B4 | reverse complement strand
ATCCATGAACCGTCCGTTTTGTTAATGGACGAGCCGACGGTCGGAATTGATTTGCAGTCCAAGCTTGAGATCATTCGTTATATTAAACAGCTGGCGTCAAAAGGAAAGACGATTATCTATATTACCCATGATTTGAATGAAATATTAGACGTGTGTCATCGGTTTGCGGTCTTAAAGGAAGGAAAGCTGGAATTTGTCGGCACGATGGACCAAGCGAAGGAAAAGACTGGGGAAGAGGCAGAAGAGAACGTTGTGTATAAGCTGCTGCATGATTAAGATAAAGTAATGATAAAAAAGAGCCGCTTCATGAAGAAGCGGCTCTTTCTATTATGCTTGTGTAACTTCTTGTTCTGGTGAATGACTTTCAGGCTGCACGCGTTCTTCTTCAGGAAGGGCACGTACTTCTACTTCTTTCATTTGGTGACCGTCCATTTCTTTTGCAATAAACTCGTATCCGAAAAGTTTGAACGATTCGCTTTCCTGGATATCGATATTTTGCATTAGCATCCAGCCGCCAATTGTATCGATATCGTCGTTTTCAATTTCGATATGAAGGACTTCGTTAACTTCTTCAAGCAGTACTTTTGAGTTAAAGACAAAGTGCTGATCGCTGATTTTTTGAACAAGCGGCTTTTCATCTGTATCAAACTCATCTCGAATTTCTCCAACGATTTCTTCTAAAATATCTTCAACGGTAACGATACCAGCCGTACCGCCGTACTCGTCAATCAACACAGCCATATGCGTACGTTTCTTTTGCATCGAGCGCAATAGATCTTGAATCGCTACGGTTTCAATTACTTGAATAATAGGATTCATATAAAGCTTCACGCTTTGCTTTTTTAACGCATCGTTAATTACGACATCGTTTAGAATCTCTTTGACGTTGACTAAGCCGATAATGTTATCTTTGTCTCCGTCAACGGTAACAGGGTAGCGAGTGTAGCGATCTTCTACAGCAAGCTTTAAGAAATCTTCAATGCTGTCGTCTTCAGAAACAGCTGAAATTTCTGTTCTTGGTACCATGATTTCGCGAGCAACACGGTTATCGAATTCGAAAATGTTGTTCACGTACTTATATTCAGACTGGTTAATTTCCCCGCCTTTAAAACTTTCTGATAAAATAATGCGCAGCTCTTCTTCACTGTGCGCAAGTTCATGCTCTGAAGCTGGCTTTAATCCAAACATTCCAGTTAAYAAACGGGCAGAACCATTTAGTAACCAAATGAAGGGGAACATAATTTTATAGAATAAAATTAACGGACGAGCAAACAATAACGTAACTGTTTCAGCTTTTTGAATCGCAAATGTTTTTGGCGCTAATTCACCAACGACTACGTGAACAAACGTTACAAGCGCAAATGCGATAATGAATGAAAGAATATGTGTTAAAGATGCAGCAACACCCATTTTTTCAAACAGGGGTTCTACAATCTTCGCAACAGTCGGTTCTCCCAACCAACCGAGTCCTAAAGCAGTAATCGTAATACCAAGCTGACACGCAGATAAATACTCATCTAAGTGTGTCGTCACGGTTTTAACCGCATTCGCTCCTTTTTTTCCTTCAGCAACAAGTTGATCTACCCGTGAACTACGAAGCTTCACAATTGCAAACTCTGAAGCAACGAAAAAAGCAGTGAGTACAATTAAAATCGCAAAAATAATTAAGTTAATGGTTATCAATGAATATACTTACTTTATAATGCTATAAAGTAAGTAAACACCTCCTGTAAATAATAAATTTACGACAGCAGCAGCAGTAAAGAGTGCAAAAGAGTGACGCTTTCTGGTGAGAGCCGATTCATCATTACTTTTCGATCTTCTTCATTCAGCTTTTCCATAAGCGGTGCAACTTCTTTTAAACTGTCGTTTAGTACGTAAAATTTGGATGCCAATTCGTCTTTGGAGTGGCTATTCTCGGATTGCTCTATAGAAAATAGAGAAGAAATCTCTTCAAGAGAACGGCCTTCGCTTTTTAATTTTTCAATTAAGTAAAGACGTTTCAGCGCTTCTTCGTTATAAAAGCGATAGTTAGAAGCAGAGCGTTCTGCTTTTAACAAACCAATGTTGGTATAATAGTCAACCGTGCGTTTCGTTACATGTGCCATCTCTGCAAGTTCGCCAATTTTGTATGTCGCAACCCCATCAGAATACCACCTCCTTTAACTGTGTCAACCATCACGTGATGGTTTTTATCTGCGTAACTATTTATCTTTTATCCTATCGTAATTAAGTATACGCGCGTAAGATCAAAAAGTTTCATTTTTTTATTAGCATTCAGTATATCTCAAAATAAGGTAGTTTGACAAAGATTTTATAAAAAAACTCGCTTATATTAAGCGAGTTTTTTAGTAGGATGACGTACGATAATGTGCATGCGTTCATACACATATTGAATACGTTCAGTATAATCTATGAACTCAGGGCTCATTGGAGATAGCTGATCAGCAATACGGTGCATAATAGCAGCTTCTTCTTTTAACGAATCTAAATTTTGAGTTCGGTCAATTCTTGCTTTAAATGTTAACGAAATCATGTTATTCACCTCGTTGTTATGTTACTCGTTATAAGGCGCTATGTCCGTGACTTTTATCACTCTAGTCAAAGGTGATAACGTAATTATTTGATGTTTGCCGGCATTTTGTGTAGGATGATTAGAAAAGGGTTTTTATGGGAGAATGAAATGAATTTAAAACGAATGCACCACGTAGCCATTATAGGAAGTAATTA
>NZ_JBFULJ010000508.1:0-2734 GCF_056400385.1 Priestia sp. P5_B4 | reverse complement strand
AGTGGTAAATGCAGCAACGCTCGATAAACCAACCATCCATTTTGTCCATTTATTAGCTGCCATTGATATGCTCCTTTTATCTTTCATATTTTGCAACTGAACACTGAAGAAAAACTGCAGTGGAAGGTAACATACATCGTTCAATTGTTATAGTTCAATATAGACAGAGAAAATGAAAAAATAGTGAAATAGATGTAGGTCGGATTATTTTTGTGGGGGAATTCAGTGAATTATTAGATTAAAAAAGGGTTGTTCTTTTTAGAACAACCCTTTTTTAATCACCGATAAATCTTACTAATTGATACGTAATAAACCGTTAACTGTACAAGAGAAAGAAGCAAAAGAACGGCAATGGGATAGAAGCTAAAAGAATTAGGTAACAGCGGATAAAAAGCTATTAATATAGCACCTATAGGAATAGAAAATAGGAGGAAAACAAAGGCTTTTTTGCAAGCTTCTGCTGTTATCATCTTTTCACGTTCATCTTCTTCTGCAAATTCAAAAGGAAATAATAAAGGCGAAACGTTCTTCGTCTTTTTACGCGCGCGGTAGTAAAAAAATGAGACAATTAAAAGAACAATTAAAGAAGCAAAAGAGCCTATAGACATAGTAATTTCCCACGGAGGTTCAGGGTCGGTCATAACTTCACTAAATTGAATATTTAGGCTTAAAAAATCATATAAAAACCAACCTACGCACAACAGGGACACTACATTCAACAAATAAGATTTAATAACATTACTCAACATTTTTCTCCTCCTTTTGAAGTGTAAAAACATCTTCCATTTTTAATTGAAAGACATCACAAATTGTTAAACCAAGTAGTAGGGAAGGAACGTAATTTCCCTTTTCAATAGCTGCAATGGTTTGGCGAGTGGCTCCAACTTTTTCAGCTAAATCTCCTTGCGTATATCCATGTTTAGCTCTAAGCTCTTTTACGTGATTAATAAGAGTCAATATGATCACCCGCTGTCTTTTTAATGAATTTGTTAAGTTGATTTAACATTATGTAAAGTTAATTTAACACCAATTGTATAATTTTTCAATAGTTTATGGATAAAAAATACAAAAAAGATCCTAGAAGAATTCTTCAGGATCTTTTTTGTTAATAAATTTCTTTAATGCCAGACAAACGAATGGAAAAAATGTTTTGTTTTTCATCTCGTAGGGAGAGGGTTTGGTCGGTTAGGTTTAAATTTTGGATTTTTCCTTTGAAGGTTTGAAGCAGGCCATTTTCGTAATAATTCACGGTTACATGTTTGTTTTTCTTTAACGCTTTTAAAATCATTAATTCATCTCCTTTCATGTGTGCATCTGTTATGAAAAGAAAGCTGTGGCTTAAGCATAAGAATGTGGAGAATGCTGAATGCTCAAGGCAGAATTATTATTATACAGCAAGATGAGAATAGTTTGTATATAAATTGTGAAAAAATGCACAAGTTTGCAGTACGGGTGTTGCAACAGAGTACAGTATATGAGGGAAGAAGGGGTTTTATGATAAAAAAGGTGATTTTAGTTTATTTATTTGTGGGTATTAGGTAAACTAGTAGATGAATTTAAAGAATCTATCTATGGTTGTGAAGGCTAGGATTTCATTTAATTTTCATTTTCTATGAGTATAATGATAAAGGTTTTCTATATGTTCTTTGTGAATCTACTCATAAACTAATCGAGAAAGGAAAATCAAAATGAAGCGAATCGTTTCTAAGCCGCTGCACTATTTCATATTAGCCGCTGTTTTAATGTGGATAAAGTCGTACGTGGCTTATAAAACTGAATTTAACTTAGGCGTAAGCGGCGTAATGCAGCAAATGCTGCTGTTCATAAACCCTGTGAGTTCAGTGCTGATTTTTTTAGGAATCGGCTTATTTTTTAAAGGAAAGAAAGCAGGAGCTTGGATCCTTGCAGGCAGTTTCATTATGACGCTGCTGTTATACAGCAACGTTCTCTATTATCGTTTTTTTAACGATTTTGTAACGCTTCCTACACTGTTGCAAACAAGTAATGCAGGAAGTATGGGCGGAAGCATTATGGATTTATTAAAAGCACATGATGTTTTTTATTTTGTTGATTTTATTATTTATTTTTTCTTCTTTTTTAGTAAAAAAATTGACTGGCATAATGAAAAAGTATCGGTTAAGAATGCTGTAACCATTCTTTCTTTAGGATTTATGGTTTTTTCTGTAAATTTAACATTAGCAGAAATTGATCGCCCGCAGCTTCTATCTCGAACTTTTGACCGCAATTATCTAGTGAAGTATTTAGGCGCCTATAATTATACGATGTATGACGGTGTTCAGACTGCTCAAAACTCTAAACAGCGAGCTTTTGCAAGCAGCAATGATTTAACAAACGTCGTTAATTTTAAAAACAGTCATTATGCGGAGCCTAATTCCGTTTATTTTGGAAAAGCTAAAGGGAAAAATATTATTAAAATTCATTTGGAATCATTTCAGTCTTTTTTAATTGATTACAAATTAAATGGCCAGGAAGTGACACCTTTCTTAAATTCGTTGGCCCATGGAAATGACTTCACGTATTTTGATAACTTCTTTCATCAAACGGGACAAGGAAAAACATCAGATGCTGAGCTGATGATGGACAACTCTCTATACGGCCTTCCTCAAGGTTCTGCCTTTGTACTGAAAGGAAGCAATACGTATCAGGCAGCACCAGCTATTTTGGATCAAAAAGCTGGCTATACGAGCGCTGTGCTGCACGGAGACTATAAGAC
>NZ_JBFULJ010000507.1:0-2738 GCF_056400385.1 Priestia sp. P5_B4 | reverse complement strand
GTATTGAACTAGAGAGTTAATAAGTTGACTCCCTATTCCTTTTTTGTGAAATAACGGATTTACTAAGAACCACCTTAACTGTCCTACCTTATTGCCATCATTCACTAAGCCAATACAGCCTGCAAACTCGCGATTTATTTCTGCTATCCAAATTCTTTCTATATCAGCATTAAAAGTCTCCTGAAGATATGCTAAAAAACTGTTATCCCATTTATGTACTTGATTATAAAATAACCATTGTTGTTCAATCATGTTGTTAATATCATCAGAGGTATAATAACTTCTAACAGAAACAGCTTCTTCGTCTTTTTCTTTAAATGACGTAGAAAGAATTTCTTGTATGGTATTCATTGAGGCTACAAGCTTTTTTTGTTGATCATGGTCCAAGCTTCCGAGAATATATTCTACTTGCTGATTAGCTTTTTTCTCCAACTCTTTGTAAATCAATTCCCCATGGCTGGTTACATATAAAAGATGATTACGTCCATCGTCTTTACACTTTTGCTTATAAACCATCTTTTCTTTTTCGAATTTTTTGATAATTCTACTTACATAACCACCATCTAAATCTAATCTTTCTTGAATGTTTTTAGCCGTACAATTACTAGTGTTATAAATTTCAAATAGAATACGAGTTTCTGTTAAAGAAAACGGACTGTCATAGATATGTTCATTTAAAAAGCCTAAAATATCTGTGTAAAACCGGTTAAATTTCCTAAATTCAAGGCCACACTCACTCTGTACATCAATCATTTTTACACCTCTTTTAAATAATATAAACGTAATTATTTACCAATTCTAACCTAAACACTTGCCTGAATCAACTATTTTTTTGGATTTTACTCTTTTAAAAAAGAATGCGATATACAAACTTAGTTGCCATAATGTGATTTATCCGTAGTTAAGGTATCTATAAGCGTCTATGATTTATATGCCTGTTTTGCTATTCATAAAAAAATATATATGTGCGTCAACTACAACTTCTAGTGAGATCCTAAAAAATTATGACATCTTTGTTAACAACAAGGTCTTTCTCTTCCTTATCTCGAAATAACCTATTTGTAGAAAAAAATGGTAAAGGAGACAAAGTCTTATGCAAAAAATAACATCCTCTCTTACAGGTCGCCTACGTGATTATACGAAGGAAATGATGAAAGATCTAAATGTGCCAGGGGCATCAGTCGCAATCATAAAAGATGGAGAAATTATTCTTTCTGAGGGATTTGGATACCGTGACATTGAAAATAAAAAACCTGTTACACCAAATACACTGTTTGCAATTGGTTCATCTACAAAAGCTTTTGGTACACTTTCTCTAAGTTTACTTGCCAAGCAGCAAAAGTTTAACTGGGATAAATCTATTCAGGCTTATATCCCTACTTTTTCACTTCACGATCCTCTAGTAAGCTCACAAACTACAGCCCGTGATTTAGCCTCTCATCGTTCTGGTGTTAGTCGTCATGAACTACTATGGTATGGATCTTCATTAACACGAAAAGACATTGCGGAAAAAATCCAACATTTGGAGCTAGATGCACCATTTCGTACATCCTTTTTATATAATAATTTAATGTATGCAACCATTAGCTATATGGTAGAAGAAATTACAAATCAGACATGGGAACAGTATGTAACCGAATATATTCTGCAACCTCTTCATATGGAAGATACAAATTTCTCGGTTACTACTTCGCAAGAAAAAGATGATCACGCACTTCCATACATTGAAAAAAACAAAGATATAGTCAAAGTTCCATTTCGTAACATCGATGCAGTTGGCGCTGCGGGATGCATAAACTCAAATATAGAAGATATGGCTAAATGGGTGCTATTTCACTTAAATCAAGGAAAAGTGGGCAAACATGAGCTTATTACACCGGATATGTTACAGCAGATGTATCAACCACATATTCCGATTCCCGATAATCCACTTTTATCCACATCAGAAACAACACTAAATTGTTATGGACTTGGCTGGTTTATTAGTGCATATCGTGGTTATAAAGTAATCCATCACGGTGGGAATATTGATGGATTTTCGRCACTCGTATCTTTTATACCAGAGGAAAATATCGGACTTGTTATATTAACAAACACTGGAACAACGTTATTACCATCTTACCTTGCCAATCAAATTTATGATGAGCTTCTAGAGCTAGATGCAATTGACTGGCATAAAAGAGCTGTAGAAGATACAGCTAAATTTAAAGAAATGATGAAAGAATTAGATAAGCCTCTTCCACAAGTAAAAGAGACGACCTTTACACATGCAGTAGAGGAGTATACAGGGATATTTGAGCATCCTGCATATGGAAAAATTGAAGTGTATAAACAAAATGATACGTTATATTTAAAGTGGGAATCAGTTGATATAGAGATGAAACATCATCATTACAACATGTACACAACGAAGTGGAATCTTTCTCATACAGAAATGAATGTATTAATTGCCTATGAGATGGACGTAGAAGGGAAATTATCGCAGTTAAAATTAAATTTACCACCMATGTTGAGTACAAAACCGATTGTGTTTAGTAGAATTGTAGACAGAAATTCATAAAATTAAATATAAAACTTACCATACATCAGTTTTAATAAAAAGAAAGTATTAACCGAGGCGCACAACTTCTCGCTTAATACTCTTTTTATATGGATATRGCACTAAATAGTAGTATTCAACCTAATTTTAGTAATTTTTTCTTTAGATAATCGGTAATATATTTATATCCAGTTAACAT
>NZ_JBFULJ010000506.1:0-2744 GCF_056400385.1 Priestia sp. P5_B4 | reverse complement strand
GTAATAAGCAGCAATAATTCTAGTGCAAAAGCATAGTTGTTTTTTGATAAAGCTTTTGTTTATATACACAATTTACTAATCAATCAATAAAAAAGTACTGCTTCTAAAATAGGGGCAGTACTTTTTTTTTACTTAAAAACCTTAGAGAAAACAACATACGAATTTACAAAATGACTTGTTTTAAATAAAAAAATTCTAATAATTCAATCTTGTTATTGACGAATTCGCATTTCAGATGTACACTTAAGTCACAAAGCTACTTAGTATACAAGTTACCTAAGTATACTGAATTATATGTTAATGGATATATCATTTAGAAAACAGCAAGTCATAAATTAATGAGGTGACTAAAATGAAAGAAATTAGTATTGAAGAATTAAAAGAAAAAGCCATTCAATTAAGAAAAACAGCTCTTACAATGATTTATGGAGCACAGTCTGGCCATCCAGGAGGTTCACTTTCTGCGGCTGATATTATGGCAGCGCTTTATTTTAAAGAAATGAATGTTGATCCGCACAACCCTAACTGGGAAGATCGCGATAGATTTGTACTTTCTAAAGGTCACGTTTGTCCCATTCAGTATTCCGCTTTAGCTTTACGAGGATTCGTTCCCTATGAAACGATATACACGTTAAGAGAATACGATTCTCCGTTTCAAGGGCATCCAGATATGAAAAAGTGCAAAGGTATTGATATTTCAACAGGCTCACTAGGACAAGGACTTTCGTGTGGCGTAGGTATGGCAATCGCAGGTAAACGAGATTTTAAAGACTATAGAGTTTTTTCTTTAGTAGGAGACGGAGAATGTCAAGAAGGACAAATTTGGGAAGCTGCTCAAACAGCAGTTAAGTACCAATTAGATAATTTAGTTGTGTTTGTAGATAATAACAGACTTCAAATCGATGGATTTTGTGATGAAATTATGCCATTGCAAGATTTAGAGAAAAAATTTGATGCATTTGGTTTTGAAACAAAGCGAATTAATGGACACTCCATGGAAGAGATTGTAGCAACATTGGATGAAGTAAGAGTAGCGAAGAATGGAAGACCAAAATGTATCATTTGTGACACGGTAAAAGGTAAAGGCGTTTCGTTCATGGAGGATGTGGGTGATTGGCACGGAGTTGCTCCTAATGAAGAACAATATCATCAAGCAATGGAAGAAGTAGCAGGAGGTTTAAGATAATGAGCATACTAGAAAAAGATCTTACTGTAAAAAAAGCTACGAGAGAGGCCTTTGGAGATGAAATCGTAAAATTAGGGAAAGAAAATAAGAATATTTATGTCATTGATGTAGATATTGCAAAGTCGTGTAAAACAGTAAACTTTATCAAGCAATTACCTGACCAGCATATTAATGTAGGAATTGCAGAGCAAAATGCGGCTGGGTTAGCAGCTGGACTTGCTACGACTGGTAAAATTCCTTTTGTAAGCACTTACGCGGTTTTTGGTTCGTTAAGAATGCTTGAACAAATTAGACAAGAAGTCTGCTATCCTAACTTAAATGTAAAGATTGCTTGTTCACACGGGGGGTTAACGCCAGCTAATGATGGCGGAAGTCATCAAGCTATAGAAGATATGGGTGTATTAAGATCGGTTCCAAATATGACCGTCATTATGGGAGCTGACTATTATTCTACTAGAAAGCTAGTAGAACAAGCTGCTAAAGTGTACGGACCTGTATATCTTCGTTTTACTCGCGATACGGTTCCAATGATTTACGATGAAAATGAAGAGTTTACAATTGGAAAAGCGAAGAAAATTAAAGATGGAAGCGCCATCGCTATTATTGCCAACGGCGATACAGTACGACTCGCTTTAGAGGCAACGAAAGAATTAGAGAAACAAGGCATATCTGTGAAATTACTAGACATGCATACTATTAAGCCTTTAGATCGAGAAGCAGTGGTTGATTGCTTAAATATCGGAAAAATCATTACGGTTGAAGACCACAATATTCTAAACGGCCTTGGCAGTGCCGTATGTGAAGTAGTTGCGGAAGAGGGAAAAGGTACAGTTCGAAGAATTGGTGTACAGGATCAATTTGGACAATCTGCACCTTATGAAAAACTATTAGAGTTAAATGGAATTACTGTAGAAAATATTATCAAAACAGCTAAAGAACTGATTTAAGACTAACTATATTAAATAGATAAAGCTAACAAGATGGGGGAAATATAATATGTTTGATTTAAAAGAGAGAGTAGCAATTATTACTGGTAGCGGTTCCAAAAAAGGAATTGGACGTACAATCGCCCTGACACTTGCAGAGCAAGGAGCAGCTGTTGTTATAGCAGATATTAATTTTGATGGTGTACAGGATACAGTCAACGAAATAAAAGAAGCTGGCGGCAAAGCCTTGGGAATAGAGTTAAATGTAACAAGTAAAGATTCTTGCGATGCGATGGTTAAACAAACACTTGAAGAATTCGGCAGAATTGATATTTTAATTAATAATGCAGGGATTTCTCAAAAGGTTACCGTTCAAGATATGACGCTTGAAGACATTACAAAAGTGTTTAACGTCAATATGTTTGGATTGTTTCTATGTACGCAAGCAGTATTAGAGACAATGAAAGATCAAAAGTATGGTCGAATTATAAGCCTGTCTTCTGTTTCGGCTAAAAGAGGTGGAGGAGTTTTTGGAGGACCGCACTACTCGGCATCTAAGGCCGCAGTACTAGGTTTTTCAAAGAACTTAGCGCGCGAGGTAGCCTTAGATGGTATTACGGTTAACTGTGTAG
>NZ_JBFULJ010000505.1:0-2748 GCF_056400385.1 Priestia sp. P5_B4 | reverse complement strand
GTATATAGAGTTTCATCTCTTCTTTTTAGTATTCGAGGTGATTGTTCCAATAGCGACTCCACAGCACAGGGAATCGCATCTGTAAACCGTCCTCATCATCTTCATCCCAATCAAGATCCAAATCTTGCTCATCGTACCATATTGGGTCAAACTGGTCATATTTATCGTAATAATAATCGTTATCTAAACCTGTCTTTTCTTCATAAGCTTCACACGCTACAGCAAGTAATTCTTCTAATTGAGGAGCATAGCCTTCTGCTTCTAGTGGTTGAAGAACAGAAATCATCGTCTCAGGAGATTCAATTGCTTTATAATAAATGTCTTTTCCTTGATATAAAAGCCAGGCTCTAAAATAATCAAAACAATCATCTGAACAACCGCCCATTACAATATAAGCTGCTGCCCACAATGAAGAAGTATAGGATTGATCAAAATGCTGATTTAATAGCTGATCAAAGCGGAAAATGTCTTTTTCAGAACGCTTTGCTAGCGTGGAGCGGAGCCATTCCATTTGCTCGTCGACATCTAATTTTGTCTTCGCCTTTTTTATCAGTTCCCAAAAGAGAGTCTCTGACATCGTACTGTCTTTCATTACTTGCATTGAACAAGTTAAAGGCTTATACCCTTTCTTCAATTTTGCACGAATCAGCTTTTCAGCTTCCGCTTCACAAGCTTCTGCGGAAGCAAACTCTTTCACTTGCATGCGACCGGCTGTATCAACTTTTCCAAAGTGAATGATTAACTTGCTGTCTCTTCTTTCAACTTTCCAAAATTTATTCGATTGCTCATCTTTATACACTAAGGTTATTTGCATGATACATTCCCCTTTTTCATCCTACTACTATTGTGAATATTTCTCTTTTTACAAGTTATGTAGAGCCATGGCGCTTCATAATACATTTTCTTTCCTTTTGTAACATGGTCCAGTTGATTTTAATTCTTTCTAAAGTTTGTTAAAAGCTGAAGGACTATTTTTTGAGCACACTCCGCTCAGCACTTAAATTCAATGCTACTGATACAGTTCAAACAGCGAGAAATTAAAACATCATGTATGTAATATTTCACTTGTTTGTTTTTTGTTGCATTTACAACATTTTGTTTTTCCTTTATACTCTTTTATATCAGATATCTTTATTATACAAAAAAGAAGCATAAATTCGCAGCAAAGGAAGGATTTTCGATGAAAATTAAGCAAGTTACAACAAAAGAGCAGCTTGAAGAAGTATTTCATATACGTAAAACAGTGTTTGTTGAAGAACAAGGTGTGCCATTAAAAGATGAATTTGATGAACATGAGAAAACGGCAAAACATATGTTGATTTACTATAACAATGAACCGGCAGCTTCTGGTAGATTCCGCATAGTAGACGATTACGCCAAAATAGAGCGGATATGCGTATTAAAGGAATTTAGAAAATACGGGCTCGGAAAAGAAGTGGTGGCTAGCTTAGAAGAAGCAGCGAAAAAAGAAAGATTAACTCAAGCTAAGCTTCACGGTCAAGTTCAGGCCGAACCTTTTTATCATAAATTAGGCTATAAGACGGTTTCAGATGTCTTTATGGAAGACGGTATTCCACACGTTATTATGAAAAAAGAATTTTCGTGTTAAAAATGCTTCTTTGCCCAGTTACTTTAATAAAGAAAAAGGCTCTCAGCAGAGAGCCTTTTTTGTACTATTAGATTTTCATAATTCCGCCCGTGCTTGCAGAAGTTACAAGTTTAGAATATCTTGCAAGATAGCCTTTTTTCACTTTCGGCTCAAAGCCTTTCCAGTTTGCTTTTCGTTCTGCCCAAACATCTGGAGAAACTTGAACATTCATCGAACGATCTTCAATGTCAATCACGATGTGGTCGCCATCTTCGACAAATGCTAGTGGTCCGCCTTCAGCAGCTTCTGGAGACGCGTGGCCAATTGATAATCCACGGGAAGCCCCAGAGAAGCGTCCGTCCGTTAATAGCGCTACTTTTGCGCCTAGTCCCATTCCCATAATTTGAGAAGTTGGAGCTAGCATTTCAGGCATTCCCGGTCCGCCTTTTGGTCCTTCATAACGAATGACTACGACATGTCCTTCTTTTACTTTTCCGTTAGCAATACCGTGCAGCGCCTCATCTTGAGACTCAAATACAATTGCTGGTCCTTCGTGGCGAGTAATGCCGTCTTGAACACCGCCTGTTTTAATGATCGCGCCGTCTGGAGCTAAGTTGCCAAACAATACAGCAAGTCCGCCTTTTTCTGTGAAAGGCTTATCGATTGGATGAATAACGTTATAGTCTTTTACATCGCACCCAGCAATGTTTTCACCTAGCGTTTTTCCAGTAACCGTCATCGTATCTAAATGAAGAGCTCCTTCTTTTTTAGATAGCTCGTTTAAAGCAGCCGATACGCCTCCTGCTTCATGTAAGTCTTCAATAAATACATCCGAAGCCGGAGCCAGTTTTGCCAAGTGAGGCACGCGTTCTGCCACTTCATTAATACGCTCTAATGGATACTCAATTTCAGCTTCATTCGCAAGAGCTAGCGTATGAAGAACTGTATTTGTAGAACCGCCTAACGCCATATCTAAAGCAAATGCGTTGTCGATTGCTTTTTCTGTTACGATATCACGTGGTTTTAAATCTAATTTAATTAATTCCATAAGCTGTTTAGCTGATTTTTTAACAAATTCTCTACGTTCAGGAGCAACTGCTAAGATTGTACCATTTCCAGGTAAAGCAAGTCCTAACGCTTCAGCTAAGCAGTTCATTGAG
>NZ_JBFULJ010000504.1:0-2753 GCF_056400385.1 Priestia sp. P5_B4 | reverse complement strand
ATTCGGTCCACCTAAGGCAAAGCTTATAAATTTGGCTTGATGTCGACGCTGTTTATCCATATCCGTATGCTCGAAAAAGTGACTGACCGTTTCATCTTTTAACACGAGCTCAGAATAAAAATAATCAACTACTTTTTCAATAGCTTCTTGTCCTCCCACTTTTTCATACAATGTTTGTTCCAAAACAATTCCTCCTTTTGTACCTTTCCCCATTATTACCCAATAGAAGTGTTCATATTCTTTAAAAGGCTTCTTTATGGAAATTCGTTGTCCCCATGTTTTATTCCTCTTCCACATAAAGAATAAAATGTAAAGAAATGAACACAATGTAAAGGAATTGTAGAAGCTGCATGTAACATCTTTCGTTACTGGGCTTTAGGAATCATTACATTTTGATAAGCACTTATCTAGTACACGTAAGTATAAGCCGGCACGCCTTTTACTCCTACTCGGCATGAAAAAAGAGAGCCGGCAGCTTCTTCGTATTTTTCTTCTTCCTTAGCTGTGGTGATAAATAAGGTTTGTAAATCGTCTCCTCCAAATGTACAGCAGGTTACATTGGAAACAGGAAGATGAATAGATTCTATAATTTCTCCTTTATCTGGATCTACACAAATGACTTTCGAACCTCCCCAAAGCGCTACCCATAATCGGTCGTGTTCATCAATTGTCATTCCATCAGGAAACCCGTCCATATCTGAAAGGTCAATCACCACTTTTTCATCTTCGAGCCTTGTTGTTTCTTTGGAAAATGAATAAGACATAATTTTATTTTTCGGTGAATCAACCAGAAAGAATTTGTCTCCTGTTCGATTCCAAGCTAGCCCGTTTGACACGCTTAATCCTTCTTTAGCGCTCTTAATGACACCTTTTTCATCTACTACGTACAGCTGGGCTTTTCCTTCTTCATCTTCTTCACTCATCGTTCCAATCCAAAAGCGATTATATGGATCACATTTCCCGTCATTAAAACGCATGGTTTTTTCAAGAGTATCTAAACAGATATACTCTTCATGATTCTTTTTGTTTTTATCAACTAAAAGCAGCTGATTACGGGTGGAGACAATCAATTTTGAATGATTGGTTTTAGAAACACTTGTAACGACTGAAGGAAGAGCAATATCTTCTAAGGTTGTCGTTTTTGGATCGTACGTAAGAAGCTTTTTATCTAAGATGTCTACTAGCACTAATTTTTGATTTTCTTCATCCCATAGGGGTCCTTCAAGCAAACGGCCATCGTACTTTTTTTCAATTTTTGCTTCCATTTTCAAGCTCCTTTATCGTTTTTATGTACAAGCATTTTTTTATAATCGCTTTCTCAAAAAAATATTCTTTTAAACAAATAAAAAAAGCTAGGAATATCTTTCCTTTTTCATAAATACCCGTTGTATGACATTCTTTAAACACCAGGTTCTAAGAGAATCTTTTCATAAAAAAGCAGCACGCTTTGTATAGCGTGCTGCTTTTTTTTATTATAAAGTTACGTGTTCTTTTTCGAGCTCTTTAACACGTGCTGCAAACTCTTCTTCTGTTAAACTGTGTTCTTTTACATAGCGGTTACGAGGGCTCACTCGGCATTCATGTGAACAAGCGCGTAAATATTTGTGTTCATTTTCTTCAGAAGCTAAGATTTTCTTATTGCATTCTGGGTTTGCGCAGTTAACATAACGTTCACAAGGCTCACCGGTAAAGTGGTCTTTTCCGACAATCACATGCTCTTTTTGGTTAACTGGTACGCTAATGCGTTCATCAAATACATAGCACTGACCGTCCCATAATTCACCTTGTACTTCAGGGTCTTTTCCGTATGTTACAATCCCTCCATGAAGCTGGCTTACGTCTTCAAAACCTTCTTCAAGAAGCCACCCAGAGAATTTTTCACAGCGAATACCGCCTGTGCAGTAAGTTAAGATTTTTTTATCTTCAAACTGATCTTTGTTGTCGCGAATCCATTCAGGAAGCTCACGGAAGTTTCGAATATCCGGACGAACAGCTCCTCGGAAATGACCTAAATCGTATTCATAATCATTTCGTGCATCAATTACGACCGTATTCTCATCTTGCATCGCTTGATGAAATTCTTTTGGGCTTAAGTAATTACCCGTTACGCGAAGAGGATTCACATCTTCTTCTAATCGAAGAGTTACTAATTCTTTACGGTGACGCACGTGCATTTTTTTGAACGCATGTTCATCTGCTTCGTCTATTTTAAATACAATACCTTCAAAACGAGGATCATTTTTCATCGTTTCCATGTATTTATCTGTTTGTTCAACTGTTCCTGATACCGTTCCATTGATCCCTTCAGCCGCAATTAAAATACGTCCTTTTAATTCAAGCTCTTTACAAAATGCCAAGTGCTGATCTGTAAACTCTTCAGGATTTTCAATTGGAGTGTACAAATAATATAATAGTACTTGATATGGTTTTCTTTCAGTCATGTTGCTTCTTCCACCTATCTGTTTATATTTGCAAGATATAATGCATGTAGGTCGGTTATTGTGAACCGAATTGATGGTAACAATTCATTACTTAAAGGTACATTACGACAAAAACAACATCCTTTTTATAAGGATGCTTCTATCTAAAAAGTATTACAGTGAATGATTGTTTCAAAAACATACAGTATTTAAGCCTGTAATAGTATAACATATCAAAGCGTTTACTTCTAGGATTTGTTCTTCAATAAAAATTTTATTGACGGGATACGTTCTACATGAATGTGCCCGCGCATACATGATGAGATATAAATC
>NZ_JBFULJ010000503.1:0-2756 GCF_056400385.1 Priestia sp. P5_B4 | reverse complement strand
GCATAACGTATCACCTGTTCTTCATAAAATAAAGTACGTGCGGAGATTTTAGCGTGAATGTCTTTTGTTAGTTCGATTGTAAACTGGATAATCAATAAATCAGTGTCTTTACAGTATTTTTCTAGTAGCATGATATCACCTCCATTTTGTCAACTCATTTACATAATCTTAATATAAAATTTACAAATGTCAATAAGACACGGAAAAATAAATGGTAAGACTGTTCTTTTTATATGTTGAATAAACAAGAACGTGACAGAGGTGAATAAACTTGAACATTAACGTCGGATTTGCCATTTTAGCTGATATTGATAATAAGATGACGGCTGCTATTTATGTGGAAAATCAAATTGTAGCGATTATAGCTGGACCTTCAGATATTCTGTATGAAAAGTTGAAAAAAGTGTTTTTATAATAGAGAAAAGCTGTAATTATAAATATGATTCATAAAAGGCTTAAAAATTCTATGAAATAGTCGAAATAAAAGATGAGGATAAAATACACAAAAAGAAAGAACAGGAAGTTAAGGATAGGAGAATTACATATGGATAAAACATCTTTTATTGGACTGATTTTAGGAATAGCCTCTCTTATTGTAGGTATGTTTTTCAAAGGGGTTAATCCATCTGTGTTAGGAAATCCCGCTGCTATTTTAATTATTATTGTCGGAACCGTCGGAGCAGTAGTGATTGCATTTCCTTCAAATGAAATCAAAAGAGTCCCAAAACTGTTTGGTGTCCTGTTTAAAGAACAAAAAATGCTGCAGCCCGTTGATTTAGTATCCATGTTTTCTGAATGGGGACAAGTTGTTCGAAAAGAAGGGTTACTATCACTTGAAGGCCAAATTATTGATGTAGATGACCCTTTCTTAAAAAATGGTTTGAATTTAGCTATTGATGGTCAAAGTGCGGATTATATACGAGACGTGTTGTCTGAAGAAATTGATGCTATGGAAGAAAGACATCAAACGGGTGCAAGTATTTTCGCTTTAGCAGGTACATATGCTCCAACTCTGGGTGTACTTGGAGCTGTTATAGGGTTAATTGCTGCGCTTGGGAACATGGAAGATACAGATACGCTAGGACATGCGATCAGCGCGGCATTTGTTGCTACGCTTCTTGGTATTTTTACTGGGTATGTACTATGGCATCCGTTTGCAAATAAACTAAAGCGTAAATCGAAACATGAAGTAAAGGTAAAGTATRTGATGATCGAAGGAGTGCTTTCACTTTTAGAAGGAGAAACACCAAAAGTAATTGAGCAAAAGCTGGCTTCTTATTTGCCAACAGCGGAACGTAAAAAGCTTCTTCAAGAAAGTGAAGTGGGCATAAATGAGTAGACGCAGAAAACGAAAGCATGAAGAGGACCATGTTGACGAAAGCTGGCTGCTTCCTTACTCAGATTTGCTTACACTTTTACTTGCTTTATTCATTGTATTGTTTGCAATGAGCTCAGTGGATGCGCAGAAATTTAAGAACCTTTCTCGCGCATTTAATGAAGCGTTCGTTGGAGGAACGGGCGTGATGGAATTTCAATCTCTGCAGGAATCTGAAGAAGCGGTTCAGCCTTCAAATACCCCTGCAGCTAAAAGTACGGAAAAAACAAATGAAGTGGAGACAGCCCCCAATCAGTCTCCTGCTTCTTCACAATCGTTAACGAGCGAACAAAAGGAGCAAACCATTCGAGAAGCTGATCAAGAAGAGCTTCAGCAAATTCAATCTAAAATTAATGCGTATATTCAAAAGAAAAACCTAACAAATCAATTACAGACTTCGTTAACCGAGGAAGGTCTCTTAATTTCCATTCGAGACAATGTATTGTTTGATTCGGGAAGAGCACAAGTTCGGAGTGAAGATACAAAAATCGCCAATGATATTTCAGAGCTTTTGGTGATTGATCCTCCTCGTAATATTATTATTAGCGGTCACACCGATAACGTACCTATTCGCAACGCTGGTTTTGAATCCAACTGGGAGTTAAGCGTGATGAGAGCAGTTAACTTTATGAAAGTTATCTTAAAAAACGATAAGCTTAATCCAAGCATGTTCAGTGCAAAAGGATTTGGAGAGTTCAAGCCGGTGACATCTAATAATACAGCAGAGGGACAAGCGAAAAATAGGAGGGTTGAAATATTGATTACTCCTCGTACAATTAAACAGCCGTAAAAGCAGGACTGCTTTTACGGCTGTTTTTCTATGTGTCATAAAGCTAAGAGTCTTCTCTTTTCAAAGTTTCCTCGTACTAACTTGAGATCCATTCCATCTAAAATCAAGTCAATGAGAGCTCCTTTAAAGACATCCGCTGTTTTTTTCTTATCATTGGACTGCAAATATTGCACGCGATACCACTTGTCTTCAACTTGAAAGTACATAAAACGTCCATGCGTAAAGTCAATCCAAAACTTTGTAGGTTGTCCATTGAGATTTTTATAAACATATCCCCAGCTTCGGCCTTGGTGAGCGTCCTTCATTTTAGGGCGAGCTGTATTAAATACTTCGTAATATACTTTGTGCTTAATATCATAGAGCATCATATGACAGTCCTCCTATCTATAGACGTGCTAGCAGGTAAAGATATATTTGTATACAACAAGTATACTCAGCTGAAAGGAATCGTAGACTACTTTTTTGAGACAAGCAGAAATGCAGTTAAATGAAAAAGACAGTTTAAATTAGCTCAATCATTCCGCCTTTTTTATACTGTAAGTAAATGCGTTAAATAAGGAGGAAAAAATGAGACGAGTAGGAATAGTAGGT
>NZ_JBFULJ010000502.1:0-2760 GCF_056400385.1 Priestia sp. P5_B4 | reverse complement strand
AAAATTAATTTCCTCTTCTATACCTGTCAGTTCTTTCATCGAATGTGCATAGGAACTTAAGAGCGAAGCAAAAAATTCTTTATCCACCATATATTGTTTTACTTTTCTGCAGCCTTTTAAAAAATCGGATACGCGTATTAGCTCTTCGGGCTCTAAAATCATGCCTTTTTCAAGCTTTTCGATGACTCTTCCTATACCTGAGACACCTGATAGCGGAAGTGATTTCTCAGCATCTAGAAGGCTTCGTGCTTCCGTTGTTTCTTTAAGTCGGTTTTTTACTGTTTTAAGAGATGTGCTCGGCTGAAGTTTATCCATTAATTGTTTTCCCAGCTCACTTACGCAGTGAGATTTTACGATTTCTTTTAATTCCTGATACTGCAATTTTTCAAATGTCATCGTATTCATGGTTTTTCTCCTCACTATGATTTGTCATCACATATGAAGATACCTATTTAATTAGAAGGCAATGAAAAAGGTAAATAAAAAAAGCTGTGGTGATCCCACAGCTTTTTGCGTTCATAAGGTGTCTAAACACATATCACAAAAGAAAGCTTTGTAAAAACAGAGGCCTCTTTCGCGACAAATGCCGAACCCGTTATAAAGCATTGTAGGTATCTTCATAGGCAGTGAAATAAATCCATAAGCAAATAAAGGGTACCTTCCTTCTCCAAAAAATACCCGTCTTGCTTATTTAATTTATTTCATTCAATTGTTCCTATTTAGATACTACTCCGCTCATAAAAGCACCTCATCTATATTTTAGTTTTCATTGGCTTCTAATTTACACTCTTATCATACTATATGAAAAAGCGTGCGTAAAGGAGACAGTAAAAAAGCTCAAGAGCATAACTTGAGCTTTCATGACAAAAGAAAAAAACGAAGCAGCGCCATCATTCCAACTCCGCTAATAACGGTGATGGATAAGCTTTTGGTTTTCAGGGCAATCAGTAAGGTTGGAATGACTACGATAATGACGGGCCAGTTAATATTTACGCTGTCATCTACTTGAATGATAAAGTTTTCTACAACAAGTGCGGTTAAAATACAAATAGGAATATAGGATAGCCATTTTAATACGGGTTCTGGCAGCGCGATGTTACGTACAACTAAAAACGGAACAATGCGAGGAACTACGGTAACAAGGGCACACCCTAAAATAACGATGAGTGTTGGGTAGTGGATGTTCATTTATCCGTCACCACCCCAATTGTCGCTACAATAATCGTTGAAATCAATACGGCCACATGTGAAGGTACGAAAAAAGATAGCACAATCATAATAATTGCCATATAAAGAATTAAACGTAAGTAATGATTAAGCTTTGAAGGCAACACGCTTTCGATTTGTAAAACAAGCAGAGCTAAAAACATAGCTGTTAAGGCAAAATCAAACCCAAAGGCTTCCGGGTTAGATAGCATATGGCCAAAAATAGCTCCTGTCGTACAGGCGATAATCCAGCTGACGTAAGCCGTTATATTTAATCCGTTCATCCAGCGGTCATTAATTGGCTCACCTTTTGCAATTTTACTTGAAGACACCCCAAATGATTCGTCCGTTAGAAGGGCTCCAATTCCGACGTTTTTTAATAACGAATATTTTGTAAATTCAGGAGCGATCGTAGCGCTCAAAAGAAAGTGTCGTAAGTTTACAATAAATGTTGTGAGAATAATAGCTGAAATCGAGCTGTTTGCAACCATCAGTGCACAAATAATAAACTGCGCTGCCCCTGCATACACGAGCGCTGATAATAAAGCAACTTCCATAACGGAAAGATGAGAGGATACTCCAACGATCCCAGCCGCAAGCCCTATGCTTATGTAACCGAGTAGCGTAGGGATACAATCCTTAGCCCCTTGTCTGAACGTTAAGTCCACTTTTTCTCTTTGCTGTACTGCTTTTTCTGCAATCACCGTACTCCCTCCTTTTCTGTTATATTATACATCTATACGTTATATTAAACAACGGTATGTTATACTATCTTTATAATAATTAAAGGAGTACAACAATGGACGCGATTCAAGATATTATTGCTAAAAATCTTGTTAAATTACGAAAAAATCGAAATTTGACGCTTGATCAAGTTTCCGAATTAACCGGTGTTAGTAAAGCAATGCTTGCACAAATTGAAAAGGGTAAATCCAGTCCCACGGTTACCACACTTTGGAAAATCGCCAACGGCCTTCAAGTCTCTTTTTCTGTATTTATGAAAGAAGACACCCCGGATGTGCAGAAAGTAAGCATAAAACAGCTAGATCCCATCATGGACAACAAAGGTGATTACTTAGTATATTCTTTTTTTCCTTATCATCCGGAAAAAAAGTTTGAAATTTACATCGTCACATTAAAGCCTGGATGCGTGCACGAAGCGAAAACTCATTTAGGAGATGAATACTTACTTATTAAAGAAGGCGAATTAACGGTTCGTTTTGAAAATGAAGAACATGAATTAGTCTCGGGAGATGCTCTGCATTTTTCAGGAAATACCTCTCACAGCTATATCAATTCTTCTGAAGAGGAAGCAAGCTTTTTTTTGCTTATGCACTACCCCGAATCATAAAAAAAGAGCGTACGGATGGTCCGTACGCTCTTTTTTTAAGCTGCGTGGGCTTGTTCTTTTTTCATTTTTTTGTTTTTCATGTACCCAATGCTTACAACTGCAATAGTTAAGATAACTTGAACAGCGAGATGTAAAGCTGTGCTTGGAACAAATCCGCCGATAATTTTATCTTCAACAATCATTTTTCCAGCAGACCATGCAAG
>NZ_JBFULJ010000501.1:0-2774 GCF_056400385.1 Priestia sp. P5_B4 | reverse complement strand
TGTCTATAGACATGACCTCTTCTTTTACATCAACTGCTGAAATAATTCGTTCACTCGTCTGGCAGTTTCACGATCTGTTACTTGAGCAATTTGTTTGATTAAATTTCGGCGCTCTTCAAGGTTATAAATATTTACGGGCTGCTGTCTAATGACGGATACAAGTGTGTGTGCCTGCTGATCTGTAATGGGGATGTTGTATTGTTTGCTATACTTTAAAAGCTCTTTCGGGGTAATGTTGTTTACTTTCTTATTGACAATCTGTTGTACAATTTTCATATGATTACCTCCTCGTCATATACAGTTTATGAATAAAAAAGAAAGATGTGACTATATTGTGTAATAAAACAACATTTCGAGCCGGATGAACTTACGGAGGCAAGAAAGCGAAGGAGTGAAACGGCTTAGTTTACAAATAAAAGACAATCCTGTATACTACATTAATGACTAAATCGTAATGATTCTGAGAAAGTAAATGGGTAACGGAGTATACGATAGAAACCGTGCCCTCTTTTGTATGGAGAAATATAAAAAAAGAATGGTGAGGCGCATATGAATACACCTGATATCATTGAAATTGATCATTTATCATTTCAATATGATGGAGTGAATGTATTAGAAGATATAAGTTTTTCAATTCCAAAAGGAGCTTTTTTGGGTCTCGTTGGTCCAAATGGCTCTGGGAAATCAACGCTAATCAAATGTTTGCTTGGTTTGCAAAAACCATCTCAAGGTGCAATTCGTTTATTTGGAAAAGATCAGAGAAGGTTTAAAGAACGAAGTAAAATTGGATATGTATCGCAAAAAGCGAATAGTTTCAACAGCGGCTTTCCTGCTACCGTTTTTGAAGTGGTTTCCACGGGTCTTACTTCAAAATTAGGTTTGTTTCGCTTTATGAATGCTTCTCATAAACAAAAAGTGAAAGAAGCGGTAGAAGCAGTGGGGATGAGCGAATTTTTAAATCGAAACATAGGAGAACTATCCGGTGGCCAGCAGCAGCGAATTTTTATTGCGCGCGCGCTTGTAAGCGAACCCGAGCTGTTAATTTTAGATGAGCCAACAGTCGGAGTGGATGCACAAAATGTGTACACTTTTTATGAGCTTCTTGAAAAGTTAAATAAAGAAAAAGGCATTACGCTTGTGCTTGTTACTCACGATATTGGCACTGTCTCAGAAAAAGTAACCCACGTTGCTTGTTTAAATAAATTTCTACACTTTCATGGGAATGCCAAAGAATTCGAACAGCTTTGTGAACATGACGTATCTATGTTTTATGGTCATAATGTTCATGTGTTAACCCATGATCATCATCATGGAGGGCAGCACGTATGATAAGCAGTTTATTTCAATTTGAGTTTTTACGAAATGCATTTTTAACCGGTATGATTATTGGCGTCTTAGCTCCTTTATTGGGCACGTTCATCGTAGTAAGACGTCTTTCTTTAATTGCAGACGCGTTAAGTCACGTGACGCTAGCGGGGATTTCTGCGAGCTTGCTTCTTAGTCAGAAAATAGGGTTTATGCAAGGAGTGAACCCCGTCTATTTAGGAATGGTATCTTCCGTTACAGGTGCTCTTTTTATTGAAAAACTTCGAAGCGTCTACAAGCATTACCAAGAGCTGGCCATTCCGATTATTTTATCGGGCGGAATTGGTATTAGTGCAATTTGTATCTCGCTAGCGGACGGTTTTAATAATGATTTAATGAATTATTTGTTTGGAAGCGTAAGTGCGGTGAGTCGTTCGGATCTTTGGACAGTTGTTGTCATAGCCGTATTTGTTATAGCTATTGTCTTTTTCTTATATAAAGAATTGTTTATTTTATCTTTTGACGAGGAGCACGCTTCTGCTTCTGGGATTAAATCGAAATGGATGCACTTTTTATTTATTGTGATGGTTGCTCTTGTCATTGCTGTATCGATGCGTATCGTCGGTATCTTATTAGTGTCATCTCTTATGACTCTTCCTGTAGCAGCAAGCATTCGCTTAGCTAGAGGCTTTAAACAAACGATTCTGCTTTCGGTGATTTTTGGTGAAATATCTGTTTTAGGCGGATTATTTTCAGCGTACTACTTGGATTTAGCACCAGGCGGTACAATTGTTGTCATTGCTGTTGTTATTTTAATCATATCTATTATGATTAATAAAGGACGGAAGGGGAAACAAAAATGAATTTAACTGAAGCCATTCATTTGTTAAAAGATCAAGGATATAAACATACAGGAAAGCGTGAAGAAATGCTTGCCTTGTTTTCAAAATCAAATAAGTACTTAACGGCAAAAGATGTATTAGAGTACATGAAGCCCGATTATCCTGGTCTGAGTTTTGATACCATTTACCGTAATTTATCATTGTTTGTGGAGTTAGGTGTACTTGAAATGACGGAGCTTTCGAGCGAAAAGCACTTTCGATTTAAATGTGCGACCGCCCATCATCATCACCACTTCATTTGTTTAGATTGTGGGAAAACAAAAGAAATTGAAGCTTGTCCGATGGAGTATGTAGACGAGGATTTGCGAGGGTACAATATTACAGGCCATAAATTTGAAATTTACGGTCAATGTATAGAATGTAATCAATAAAAAAGAGAGGGCGTTATGCACCTCTCTTTTTTTATTTTTGCTGTTCTTTTAACCAGCTGGCTACCCACTGATCTGCTTCTAGCCAATTGTATACGCGAACCACTCCTTTTGGAACAGGTAAGCGATTATAAGGAGTATCAAATAAGATAACGGGGATATTGCATTCTTCACTGATTTCACAAGCATTATCATGTTT
>NZ_JBFULJ010000500.1:0-2780 GCF_056400385.1 Priestia sp. P5_B4 | reverse complement strand
AAGCAAGACTATCTATGAAGTTACGCTCATGAACAATGTGCATGACGTTATAGATGCAACAAAAATTTCAGAAAAAAGCAATAACGTGTCAGATTCATTTAATGATAAATACTTCCATTCTTCTGAAGCACAAATAAAAAAAGATGTGGGGCCTGCGATTGATCATATTAACACCGTATCTAAATATAAAATAGAGCTCATGCAAGACGAAATCCAAAGGCATCGCGATAGTTTCACCAAGCTGCAGCTCGAACAATTAAAAAAAGCCACTCATAATTTTGATTTGTCTTTAGACAACCAAATTAAATCTATTCAAGCTTATAAACCTATAGGTGAAGATTATAGTGTAAGTAGAGAATTCAGCTATAAAGCATCTGAAAAGTATACCAATGCCTGTGTGTACATTACCGACTTTGAATCTAATTTAGGAATCGCCAAGGCCGGTGATTTTTAGAAAAGCTCTCTAAAAGTACTTTTAGAGAGCTTTTTTGCTGTATTCATTACAAGCTCAAGTTTTTACTCCTTACGTTTTGTACATATTCGCTTTTTCTAAGTCAAGCGAAGCATCACATATAACCTGGGGATATCGGTGTTATATTTCACAAACAATAACCAAAATAAGGGTTTTAAAAGAGCTTTATAGCTCATTTATCGCGTAAAGAAACCTTATTATTTGATACATCAACTAATAAAGAGTAAAGTTTTTCTATAATAAAGAGTAAAAGCGAAAGGATGAGTAACATGTTTAAAGACGGTTATGTAAAAGTGAATAATGTAAACCTCCATTACGTGACAAAAGGTGAAGGCGAGCTTATGCTGTTTTTACACGGATTCCCTTACTTTTGGTATACGTGGCACCATCAGTTAGAAGAGTTTTCGAAAGATTACCGCGTGGTAGCTGTAGATATGCGAGGCTATAACTTATCAGATAAGCCAGAAGAAATTTCTTCTTACAGCATGCCCCTTCTCATGGAAGATGTAAAACAGTTGATTGAAGCGTTTGGTGAAAAAGAATGTGTGTTAGTGGCACACGATTGGGGCGGCGCTGTTGCATGGGCATTTGCTTATACATATCCGCAGTATGTCAAAAAGTTAGTGATGTTTGATGCACCGCACCCTTACACATTTATAAGAGAACTTGCTGAAAATCCTGCTCAACGAGAAGCAAGCAGCTATATGAGCTTTTTCCAACAGCCAAATTCTCAAGATGAGCTACTCGCCAATAATAGTGAAAAGCTAAGAAATATGCTGACGGAGCCCGGCATTAAAAAAGGCTATTTAACTAAAGAAGAAGAAGCTAAATATGTAGAGGCCTGGAATCAGCCAAATGCAATGAAATCCATGCTTAACTACTATCGTGCGTCTTCTCTTTACCCATTTGAAGAGCGTGTTCATAAACCCGTAGCATTGCCGCATAAAGTATTTCAGTCTCCGACTTTAATTGTATGGGGAAATGCGGACGAAGCGTTTGAAAACAGTAATTTAGATGGTATTGAAGAGTACGTTCCAAACGTAACGATTCACCGCTTAGACGGTGTGGGACATGCGCCTCAGCATGAGCAGCCAGAAAAAGTGAATGAATTTATGAGAGAATTTTTAAGCAAATAAACTAGAGAAAGACTGCAGGATACGGTATACAGCCGCTTTGCAGTCTTTTTTATAAATTATAAAGCATATTATCAACTATTCATTTCTATTATTAGATTATTTTTCAACGTTTCAACAAGTGTACATGGGGTATAAATTTTACTGTACAGATGCAGTCCCCCAAAGGAACATGTACATTTCTTTCTTACTTACCCTTTTTTGAACTCTCTTTTTTGAGGGTTCTTTTTTTTACGCGTTTACTTCTTTCCCATTGGAAGAACAATCTTAAACACTGCTCCTCCCGTCTCCTTATTATCGGCCGTGATGCTTCCCCCGTGGTTTTTCACAATGGAATGAGCAATATAAAGACCTAGCCCTAAGTTTCCGTGGCCGCTTGTTCTCGACGCATCTTCTCTGTAAAACTTTTTAAACAGCTGTTCTTTGTTGGATAGTGTAAACCCAGGACCCGTATCATGTATTTCAAAGATTACTTCGTTGTGATGAATCACGGTATTCCAAGCTATCTCTCCTCGTTCAGGCGTGTAGCGAATACAGTTTGTGATGATATTATCTAACACTTGAGAAATGCGCTGGGGATCTCCGTAAAATTGATTTGATCCGTCTACTTCATTAATCGAAGATATAAATGTAATCTCTTTTTTTTGACATAAAAGCTGAAATTCGTCTGCTTTCTCATGAACAAATGTGTTGATATCAATAGGCTCACTCTTTACGGCAAAGCCTGGATTTTCTATGACTGATACTTCTTGCAGCTGATTTAATAGTTGAATAGAACGAAGTGTATTCGTGTAGATCGTATGTAAATATCGATTAAGCCTCTCCGGGTCCTTTTTGCTTCCTTCTACTAAAATTTCGGTATGACCGTGAATAATTGTAAGAGGCGTTCGTAAATCATGCGCAATCGCAGCCGTCATATCTTTACGGTCTTCTTCTAGCTGCCACTGTTTAGCTAGCGATTGCTTTAATTCTTTTCGCATTTCTTCAAAGGCATGCAGCAGCTGACTTAATTCTTTGGCGTCTTGAGTGACGGACAGCGAAAAGTCCAAATTATTATGTTGAATATTCTTTGCGGCGGTCATCAGCTCGTTAAAAGGCCGTTCAATTTTTTTGCTAAATCGTCTTCCAAATAAATAAGCAAACAAATAAAAATAAAGAAACGGACTGGCTAGAGA
>NZ_JBFULJ010000499.1:0-2792 GCF_056400385.1 Priestia sp. P5_B4 | reverse complement strand
GAATAGTAGGTGCTGGAATGGCGGGCCTTACAGCAGCGGCTGAATTACAAAGAGAAGGAATAGAGGTCTTTCTTCTTGATAAGGGTAAAAGTGTAGGGGGACGAATGGCTACCCGAAGAGTAGGAGAGGGAAAAGCAGATCACGGAGCTCAATTTTTTACAGTGAGATCCGATGAATTTCAACAAGACGTAAATAAATGGATAGCTGATAGAAAGGTTAAGAAGTGGTTTGGTGACCATCATCCTCGGTATCAAAGTATGAATGGGATGAATGCGCTAGCTAAATATTTAGCTGAAGATTTACGCGTATACGTGAATCGAAAAGTTCAGGCTATTGATTTTCGAAACGGAAGGTATCAGCTGTATACAGAAGAAAATGAGATTTTTGAAGCGACTGATATCATTCTTACAGCTCCGTCTCCTCAGGTTGTTGAGGTACTTAATAATAGTAAGCTGCAAGCGGACCAATCAATTCTTAATACACTGAAATTTAGTCCTTGCTTGGTTGCTATCGTGGAGCTTTACACAGAGATGCTGTATGGTGATCATGGTCAAATCACGAATCCTTCTGGCACAATCCAAAGAATTGTTAATCATGAGCAAAAAGGAATATCAAAGACGCCCGTTCTTAGCATATATATGAATAAAGACTGGTCAGAAAAACATTTTGATGAACATGAACATGAGCTGCTGCGGGCGATAAAAAATGAAATAAAAGAATGGATAGGTGCAAATCATATTAAAAGCATTCAGTTAAAGAAATGGCGCTATGCAGAGGCTGAACAAGTTCTTCATCAGCCCTTTGCTAAAATTATGCCGTCGCTACTGGTGGCAGGAGATGCTTTTTTAAGAAGGGAAGACGAAACAAATCACTCACGGTTAGAGAGCGCATATTTGTCAGGGAAATCGGCAGCCGCTGAATTAATGGGAAAGAACATCTAGAAAAAGGAGGTACCAAGAAGTGAAAAATAATTGGATAATGAAACAAACGTGGAAAGATTTACTGTTTATTCATTGGCCTGTAGATCCGGCATTTTTGGCTTCTTTATTGCCTAGTCAGTTAGAGCCTGACACCTATGATGGTCAAGGATGGATTGCACTTGTGCCTTTTACGATGACAGACATTCGATTTAAAGGAACGCCCGCAGTTCCTATCTTTTCACGGCTATATGAGCTGAATGTGCGTACATATGTTACATATAAAGGGGAAAAAGGCGTTTATTTTTTTAGTTTAGACGCAAGCAATCCACTAGGGGTATGGATTGCTCGTCAGTTTTTTCATTTGCCTTATTACCACGCTGCTATGACATTCAACAAAACTCAGAACCATATTTCTTTTCAGTCAGTTCGAACGCACAGAGACTCACAAAAAGAGCGAGTAAAGCTTACATATAGAGGTATTTCTCCGTCCTATCGCAGTAGAGAAGGAGAATTAGCTCATTGGCTTACAGAGCGCTACTGCTTATTTACCACTCATCAAGGAAATGTCTACAGAGGAGATCTTTATCATGATCCTTGGGAGCTGCAAAAAGGGGAGTGTGAAATAAGAGATGATTCTATTACTCAGCCTTTTTTGCGTCCGGCGGACAATCGCGATTTAATTGTGCACTATGCCAATCAAGTCACGGCTTATTTTTATCCTTTTAAAAAAGTATAAATATCAAAATAAAATTAAAAAGTCTTCATACCCTTCTTCTTTAAGCTTCTCTTTTGGAATGAAGCGCAAAGCCGCGGAATTTACTTGATAGTATTCGCTGTTTTCTTCGGTTAATAGTAAACCCAAATAGTTATTTCCTTCTTTGCTTTTTAGTGCTGTTTCATGCTGCATCGGAACTTTTTTTATATTTCCGTATAAAATAGGGCGTTTGAAAACCGGCCACCCTGTATGGGAAGGGAGTTGATCTGACGTTTTAAACAGTGCTTCTCCCGTTAGAAGATCAACGTAAATTCCTTGTTTTTTGTTATTCCAATATAAATTTGTAAAAGGAGGTTCGGTTCCGTTTTCCTGCGTAACAAAATATTGCATGGGCGTTAGAACCTTTTTTAGATAGGAGCGGTCCGTTGGCCAATGCTGTGTCAAAAAATCAGTTCGCCCCGAGCCTTCTTTGTATAATTTATAGTGAAATGTGTTTTTTCGATAATAATCCTGCTGCTGCTCTTCTGCTTCATAAAAAGAAGAAAAAGGTAAAATAGGTGTGACGATAGGACGCTTAAAGCGTCCACTTTGGGCTAAATTTTTTTTAGAATCGAAAGCCGCTTCTTTTTGTTTTTCGTCGTGATAAAAAATAATGGCTCGGTATGACGGTCCGCGGTCTGAAAACTGTCCGCCGGAATCCGTAGGGTCAATTTGCTGCCAATACAGGTTAAGCAGTTCTTCAAACGTAATATGAGAAGGATCCCATAAAATTTGTACTGCTTCTACGTATTCGCTTTCCTGTTTAGCTTCAGAAGTGATTTGTTTATCTTTAGCGTAGCCTGAGCGGATACTGCTGATTCCTGGAAGCTGATCAAAAGGAGCGACCATGCACCAAAAGCATCCTCCCGCAAATGTTGCATATTCTTTCACGTTACTTACCTCTTTTCGTTGAATGAAATAAATAAAAATATATTTATGCATTAAAGTGTATAAAAAATCAGAAAGCGCTTTATAACTAGTCTTGTAAGAAAGCACGCTCTTGTGGTATTATGACCACTGGATAAAAGAAAAATGGCTTATTGTTTATACGAGTATCCTTATTTTATGTTCTTAAAAAGATGCAGTTTATTGTTTAAGCATTCAAAGAAGTACATAGG
>NZ_JBFULJ010000498.1:0-2801 GCF_056400385.1 Priestia sp. P5_B4 | reverse complement strand
TCTTTGGTCCGTTAAGATTGCCTAGAAAAATGCATGATTTCTCACTTTTTTGGCATATGATGTTATCATAAAAAGAAGAAGTATCATCAGAAGGAGGAAAACAATGGTTGATACAACCCTTTATTTTCTATTTTCTTTTTGCTATATTGTCCTGTTTTTCTTTAGCATATATGTAGTGCGAAAAAACACTTCGCCGTTTTACATGCTTTTTCTTCCTTTAGTAATAGCTGGACTAATTTACGATAATATAATGATTGGGATTGGTTCATTTATCGGTGAAGGGGATACTTTACGTTCACTCAGCATGCTTCGCTTTTGGTTTCACGCTTTATTTACCCCTACTTTGGTGCTCTTTGCGTATGGCGTAGCGAAATATTCGACGATTACATGGGCTAAAAAACCTGTTGCCGGCATTCTTTTTTTGCTAACTACGTTTGCCTTAATTAGCTATGAAATAATCGAGACGATTAGTCAGCGTATGGAAGTTGTACGTGAATATGGCATTGTTCGCTATACATTAGTAGGATCATCCGGTCCCCCTCTTATGGTTCTCATTGTGGCGATTATTTTGCTTTTTGTTGGAATTTCCTTATTTCGCAAGACGCGATGGAGCAGTATGATGATTGGAGTAGCCGTGATGATTGTAGGAAGTGCCGTGTCAATTCCTATACCAAGCACGGCTGTGACAAATACGTTTGAGCTTATTTTTATCTTCTCTTTATTTTTAACTCAGCGTCATTTAGTGAAAATACATTAAAAAGAAGCGATTCCCTTGCTTCTTTTTTTTATATTTGATATCTTTTACCTAACGACCGTTAGTTAGATTGAGGAGGAGCTTTTCTTGAGTGAATTATCAACTGTAGAAAAAATTAGAGCTGCAGCAATGGAGCTCTTTGGAGAAAAAGGCTATACAGAAACATCGCTTGCCGATATCTCATCAAAAGTAGGCATAAAAAAACCTTCCCTGTACGCTCATTTTAAGAACAAAGACGACTTATTTTTACTAACCGTGCATGATTTAATGAATTTATTTTTAACAAAGTTATCTGTTATATACGAACAGCATAAAACAAAGTCTGCTAAAGAACAGCTTCACTGCTTTGTTGTAGATTTCTGCACAATGATTGAAAAAGATTCTTTTGGCCAGATGTACCGTCGTCTTATTTTGTTTCCACCTGAACATTTACAGTCGGAAGTAAAAGCTATTTTCTTAAGAAGCGAACGATTGTCTGATCAAATTCTGCATGCTATTTTTACACAGGGAATGGCTGAAGGCGAAATAATTGAACGTCCGATTGATTTGTATATCAATAGCTTTTATTGTTTAACCGACGGACTGTTCATTCAGCGCTTTTATTATGAACCGGAGTATTATGACCAAAAAATTCACGATGCTTGGACGATATTTTGGGAAGGCATACGTGCTAAATAGGCCCTGTAAAAAGGGCTTATTATTATGCAAGGAGGAATTAAAATGGCTTGGATTTACCTTATTATCGCTGGTTTGCTCGAGATTGTATGGGCAATCGGCTTAAAATATTCACACGGATTTACTGAAGTAACTCCAACAATCATTACAATCGTCACAATTGTGATCAGCTTTTATTTCTTTTCAAATGCCTTAAAAAAAATTGCTGTCGGAACAGCTTACGCAGTATTCACTGGTATAGGGGCTGCTGGCACAGCGATACTTGGAATGACCGTTTTAGACGAAGGAGCAAATATTGGAAAGATTTTATTTTTAGGATTAATGATCTTTGGAATCGTTGGTTTAAAGTTGATTTCTACTGAAGAAACAGAAAGAGAGGAATCGTAACATGGCTTGGATTGCATTAATAGCTGCCGGTTTTTGCGAAGTGGGATTTGTGATTTTTTTAAAACTTTCAGATGGGTTTAAGCGGTTGTTTCCTTCGATTGGATTTATCCTTTTCGGTGCAGGAAGTTTTTATCTTCTCTCCTTAGCATTAAAGGAGATACCTATTGGAACAGCTTACGGCATATGGACGGGAGTAGGAGCTGCCGGAAGCGTACTTCTTGGCATGCTTTTCTTTCATGAAGCAAAAGATATGCGTCGAATTTTATTTATTTTTTGTATTGTAGCAGGTGTAATCGGCCTTAAAATCACTGGATAATGATGTACTACTTCCTTTATTTTCATGCTATACTAAACTTGTAAACACTTTCAAAAAATAGGAGACGATGACAATGAACCTTGGGTTTGGAGAAATTGCCTTAATTGTATTTGTCGCTCTATTGCTTTTTGGCCCAAAGAAACTTCCGGAATTAGGGAAAGCTGCCGGAAAAACGTTAAAAGAGTTTAAAAACGCTACAAAAGGAATTATGGAAGAAGATGAAAAAGAAAAAGCTCCTCCTAAATAAGAGGCTTATATCTCTTTTAAAAGCTGACTCAAACGTTTGAGTCAGCTTCTTTGTGGTGAGAATATGCTGAAATTCGATTTCGACCCGTACGCTTTGCTTCATATAAAGCCTGATCTGCTCCATGGACAATTGAAATCAGCTGTATGTGTTCGGATGGAACGACTGTCATTATTCCAACACTGATTGTGACACACTTAAACACGTCAGAAGCTTGATGGATAATTGCACGCTGCTGCCTTGCTGTCTAATAGCTTCTGCCATTTTTATCGCTTCATATTGATTAGCTCGAGGAAGCAATATACCAAACTCTTCTCCTCCGTATCTTGCAACAAAAGCCGATTCATCAAACAACGCTTTTAGCAATATTCGCTACTTCTTTCAAGCATTCGTCTCCTTGAATATGGCCATAGGTATCGTTATAC
>NZ_JBFULJ010000497.1:0-2802 GCF_056400385.1 Priestia sp. P5_B4 | reverse complement strand
CTGTTAGTATTCTTGCTGTTGGAAGACCTGTACTTGGCCCGCCGCGCTGAGTATCTATAATCACAACAGGCTGCTCAGTGATTCCTGCTAATCCAATCGACTCCATCATTAAGGATAAACCTGGTCCAGCTGATGCTGTCAGCGCACGTACGCCTGCATAGTTAGCTCCGATAGCCATCGTACATGCTGCGATTTCATCTTCTGTTTGAATAACGGTTCCACCAAATTGAGGAAGCTTTTTAATTAAGTATTCCATGATTTCTGAAGCAGGAGTAATTGGATATGCTGGCATAAAACGAGCCCCACCGGCTAAAGCACCCAGCGCAATCGCATCGTTTCCAATCATAAACATACGTTTTTTACCATCCACTGGATCTAGTTTCATTGTTTCTAATTGTTCGCCTAGCTGTTCACGAATGTAATCTGCACCTTTTTTAATAGCTTCCATGTTTTTTTGTACAACTTTTTGGCCCTTTTTACCGAAGATTTCAAGTACTACTTCTTCAAATACTTCTGTGTCAATATGAAGCACAGCACTTGAAGCGCCTACAGCAACCATGTTCTTCATTAGCGACGTTCCTAATTCCGTTGCAATTTCCGTAAACGGAACAGCATATAGCGTAGCAGTTGTACATGTTTCGGGCAGACTTGGGTTGAATTTCGCATCTGCAATTACAACGCCTCCTGCGCGCAGCTCATGGACGTTTACATCGATTGTTTCCTGATCGAACGCAACTAAAATATCCAAATCATCTGACACAGATCGAACTTGAGTTGTACTCACTCGAATCTTATTATTTGTATGTCCACCTTTGATACGAGAAGAAAAATGACGATAGCCGTATAAGTAATAACCTAATCGATTTAAAGCGGTTGAAAAAATTTCTCCCGTACTTTCGATTCCCTCACCCTGCTGTCCGCCAACTTTCCATGAAAGTTGCTGTACCATAAATCAACGCCACTCCTTTAATTGCTTATAATATAGAAATCTATTTTATTGATAAAAACTGAAAAAGTAAATTAGCAAACGATTTCATTTGCTTCTGCATTTCACCAACCAAAATCATCTGCAAAACTCCCACAGCACCTTGTGGCTGTGCAGGATACGTTTCTGCTTGAGCAGCTCCATAATCCGTTTTCAATTTTATTCCGATTGCCAGAAAAATGCAACCCTTTCCATTGAATTCTCAATCGTTTTAATTATATTTATATTTAATGAATAAGATGAAGTTTTTTAATGATCTTTTCTGTCTTTACATGAGGCATTAGTATATAAATAACTTCTATAAAAAAGAGCTTTTCCAAGAAGAAAAAGCTCTTTTTTTATTAGCTGCATAGACGATCAGCAAAGTTTTGAAACAGAAAACGTTTTATCTGCTCCTCAGTGTAATGCTTAAGGAGTTCTTCGATTAAATTCGTATACTGTTCATATCTTCCGAGACGATGAACCGTTTTGTCAATGCCGTCAAAGTCAGAGCCAAAACCAACGGAGTATTCGCCTCCTCTTTCACACATGTAATCAAGATGACGGATCACATCCGCTATTTGCGCTTTGGCAGAACTCGTTAAAAATTCAGGCACAAACGTAATGCCAATCACGCCGTTTCGCTTTATTAAAGCATGAATTTGATCGTCTCTTAAATTCCGCGGATGAGAGCACAATACGTGTGAATTGGAATGAGTAGCCACTACATATTGTGCTAGCTCAATCACATCCCAAAAACCTCTTACCGATAAATGAGATACATCCGTCCACACTTTATGTTCATTATTCAATTCAACAACTTCTCTTCCAAAAGAAGATAACCCCGCGCCTCGAAGTTCTAAAATACCGTCACACACGGCATTGCTATAATTCCATGTCAAACCTACTGAGCGTACACCCAGTGAAAACAGTGTCTTTAGGCGAACTAAACTGGTATCAATGGCATCGCAGCCTTCAAGCGTCAGCATTGCTCCTATTTCACCTTTTTTCAAGCTATCTATATCGCGTTTTGAACGAATCCATTTCACACCGGGAAGCGATAAAATATGACTTTGAAACAGCTGGATCATTTCTAACGCAACATCAAAGCGCTGAGCTGCCGGAACCGCTTCTGGAATATAAATAGCGAATAGCTGAACTTTACCGTTTGCTTTTTTTATTCCTTCTAACGTCACATGCAGCGCTGAATCATATGTAAAAGATAAACGTTTATTTAACCAGAGCTTCATCAATACATCACAATGAGCATCAAATATCACAACCCACACCCCTTTAATTCTATACAAAAAGGACCTGTTTGGCTTCTATGCTTTACAGGTCCGTGGTTTTTATAATTATCGCGGCTCTACAATTAATTTAATGGCTGTTCGCTCTTCTCCATCAATTTGAATATCTGTAAAAGCTGGGATGCAGATTAAATCAACCCCACTTGGTGCAACGAACCCTCTTGCGATTGCTACAGCTTTTACTGCTTGATTAAGCGCCCCGGCCCCAATGGCTTGAATTTCTGCTGCGCCGCGTTCGCGCAGCACGCCTGCTAAGGCACCAGCAACTGAATTTGGATTAGACTTTGCTGAAACTTTTAATATTTCCATATCTAGCTCCTCCTTATTCTTTACAATGTATGATGAGAGATCATTAGACCAATGACTTAATTGATTTCAATGTTACTATATTCACGATATGTCAAACGTATTCCTGCTTGTTTTTCCTAAATATTCAAAAACTTATATTTCTACACCTTTCTTTTTTCTTTTTACGTTTTTGACAAAATAAAAAAGCCAACGTATCGTCTTTCGACACATTGACTTTTTCCC
>NZ_JBFULJ010000496.1:0-2815 GCF_056400385.1 Priestia sp. P5_B4 | reverse complement strand
CGCTTGTAGACCTCTTTATAGAACTCTTTCAAAACATCAACTTTAAATACCATTGTACGCCTACATTCTTGACACTCTACGCGTACAATTTTGCCGTTAATATAATAAACGTGGTGAGGAAGCTCTTCTTTGCAACTGTTACAATATAAACCTGCTTCCATTTGGGTATCTTTCACACTTCCTCCCTCCCTGATTTACATTATTTATATAGTTCGTTTCTACGACTGAACAAGCACTTTTATTTCATTACCTGATAGAACGGCTTCGAATCCTTGACGCCAATAATCAAGAGGTACAATTTTAGTGATCATTTTCTCTGTATTAATTTTCTTTTCCTCAAGAAGTTTTAAAGCAATATGCCAAGAACTTGGTTTCTGAGAACGCGTTCCAATATATGTAATTTCTCTTTGGATGATAGATTCTTGATCTAAAAGGTTTAATTTTTCGGAGAAAATTCCTACTTGTACAAACGTTCCTTTTTTCTTAACCAGAGGCAACCCTTGGTTTAACGCCTGGACAGCACCTGAACACTCAAATAACTTGTCAACACCGTATCCCTTTGTATAGGTCAGCACAATTTCTTCTAAGCTTTCTTTTTGGATATCTACAGTTACGTCGATTCCTAAAGACTTAGCTAACTCTAAACGCTTCTGATCTTTTGTTATACCTGCTAATATAACAAACGCTCCTTGTGCTTTTACAACTTGTGCTTGCAGTAAACCAATAGGACCTGGACCAAAAATTAATACTTTATCTTCTTTTTTAACAATCGTTTTTTCTAAAGCTGCATGAACGCAGCAAGCTAGAGGCTCAGTTAAAGCAGCTGCTTTTAGGTCGACTGTATCTGGCAGCACATGGACACTTTCCTCACGCGAAATAACATATTCAGCAAAGCTGCCGTTTATTTGTGTGCCTATCCCTTTTCGATGAGCGCACAGATTATAGTCTTTTTCTAAGCAATAATCACACTCTCCGCACGTCACAAATGTTGTTTCACTGGTTACTCTATCGCCAACTTTTACTTTTGTTACATCTTCCCCTACTTCAACGACTATACCGGAAAACTCATGCCCAAGCACAACCGKCGTCTGGGAATTTTTATATTGACCTGTAAACGTGTGAATATCCGTACCGCATATTCCGGTATACGCTACTTTAATCTTCAATTGGTTTTTCTGAACTCCTAATTCAGGGATTGTTTTTAACAGCATCTTATCGTAGCCTGGCTCTACCTTCATGACTGCCTTCATTTTTTCACTCCTTATTTGGAATTATTAACACTTTTCCATAAGCTTCTTCTCGATTAATAATCATATTAAATGCTTTTTGCGTGTCTTCTAACTTAAATCGATGAGAAATTAATTCTTTTAATCTAATCTTTCCATTTAAAATAAAGTCAACGCTTGTTTTCCACTCTTTCCCGGGAAACGGTGCAGAATAAGAGTTCCAGAAACCTTGCAATGTAAGCTCTTTTCTAAAAATACTCTCAAATGCTGCTTCAGATAAACACACATCTGAATAAGCAATACCTAAATATCCAACCTTCCCTTTTTTACAAGTAACAAGCAGGCACTGCTCTTGAGTGACAGTGGAACCTGCACATTCGAGTGCAAGATCCACTCCTCTTCCTTTTGTATATTCATTGATTTTTTCAAGGACATTTTCATAACGGGCATGAATCACTTTTTCACAACCCATGGCCCTCGCTTCTGCCAGCTTTTCACTAGAAATGTCGATGGCGATGATTTCTTTTACACCCGCAATTTTCAACCATTGAATCGTCAGCATGCCAATGACTCCTGCTCCAAAGACCGCTGCAGTGTCTCCTATTTGCGGATGAATATTAAGTACTCCATGAAGCGCTACTGCTAAAGGTTCTATCATAGCTGCTTCTTCAAAGTCCATCTCTCCTACTTGGATAACATTTGAAGCTGGAATATTGACATACTGAGCAAATCCGCCAAATGATTGCGCGCCAATCATTCCGTAGTTTTCGCATAGTGAATACTGCCCTTTTTGGCAATATTCACATGCGCTGCACKGTTTAAACGGAATAGCAGCTACTCTGTCTCCAACGTTCAAATCTACTACTTTTCCCCCTTTTTCAACGATATACCCAGCAAATTCATGTCCCATAATGGCAGGCAGCGGATACTTCCATCTGCTTGTCATTTTGTGTGTATCCGATCCGCATATTCCTGCTGCCATTACTTTTATTTTGACTTCATTCGCTCGGCAGGAATCAATCCCAATATCTTGATAAATAATTTTATTTTTTTCATGTAGCACAGCCGCTTTCATTGCCTTACCTCCTGTTTATGCCTATTTTAAAAAATAGAAGCCCACAGCTGAGAGAATTTAAGAATAAGCCAGTTAAATAAGTTTCCTCCCATGTCTAAACTTGAAATTTGTGTTGCACCTTCCGGCATAGAAAACTGAGCTCCTGATAACATTTGCGTATGCACATCTGCAAAATTCGTTGCCATATAAAGTGATAGCGCTACCATAACAGTGCCCGAAATAAGAGAGTGTATAATATTCCCTCTTAATGAGCCCACAACAAAAGCTACATAGAAAGGAATGGTAGCCAAATCCCCAAACGGCAATACTTTATTCCCAGGCAGAATGACAGCTAAAAGTAATGTAATGGGGACAAGTAACAGTGCTGTAGCCATAACGGATGGATGTCCTACTGCAAGAKCGGCATCTAATCCAATATATATTTCACGATCACCATATCGTTTTTGAAGAAAAGAACGAGCTGCTTCAGAAATTGGAATAAGTCCTTCCATTAAGATTTTAACCATTCTAGGCA
>NZ_JBFULJ010000495.1:0-2816 GCF_056400385.1 Priestia sp. P5_B4 | reverse complement strand
AGTTTGCTCCTATTACGATGCTTGATGTAAGTAAAAAAATTGATCCGATGCTTGATCAGCTTAATCATATATTTGTCGAAATCTACGAAGAACATAATACGGAGACCATAAAACGCGCTTATGCAGCGCTAGAAGAATTATCAGTTCCCATCGTTCCTCTTTCTGAAGGAATCGCTGTGATGCCAATCGTTGGACAAATTGATACGCATCGTTCGCAGCTTATTATGGAAACGGCTTTAGAAAAAAGCGCTCAGCTGCAGCTGAGTTATTTAATATTTGATATTTCAGGTGTTCTTATCGTCGATACGATGGTAGCGGACAATATTTTTCAAATTGTAAAAGCCTTACAGCTTATCGGCACTAAAACGATGATTACCGGAATACGTCCGGAAATCGCGCAAACCGTTGTGGATTTAGGCGTGGATTTTGGAACAATCAAAACAAGAGCGACGTTAGAAAAAGGTCTTGAAGAAATAGGCTTTAGTAAACTGCCAGAAAATCCGCAAAGAAAAAAAGACAAATGGCGTTATTAATAAATAAAAAAGCCCAGAGGCTGAGACAAAAATATTTTAGTTAACGTTAAATCCGAACTGTTAATCTGAGTGATGGTTCGGGTTTTTTTGGTGTTAGGGTGAACATAGGTTTCATGTATGTGGCTGCTTCTAGCTGGTGATTGAAGGGCTTATATTGCAAAAAAATTAAGGGAAAGTCACAGCGTCACATGTTACATTCCTTGTAAAAAGGGGTACTGGTAAAAAGAAGCATTCCAAGTGCTTTTCAATTACATTAGCCGTCTAAAATTAATTAATTGTCAATTTCGAATAACATAAATTATTTAAATACTTAGACAAACAAATGAGGAAAATATATACTTATTAGTGTTGTCACGAAAAGATAAAGGGGAGAAACAAGGATGGATATCAAACGTCAAAACGTTGATTTTGGTAACTCAATTTTTCAAACGCTAGTGGATGGTTATTACTATGAAATTCCTACAAACGTAGTAGAAATCACAAAAGATCAGGCAGAGGGTCATTTTCCTTCAAGTGTAAATGAACCGGAATTACTTCTTCAAAATTTACTGATTTCTACAACAATCGAAGGAGTAGAAAAGTATTATTTAGTAGGAGACGCAGCAGAGAAACACGTGCTAGGCAATATCCATATTAATAAGTTACATAATAAAACTGAATCTGATATTCCTTATGTGATGTTTTTAGCTTCAGTTGCTTATTACAACATACTTAAAGGAAAAGACAAAGAGGATAATCATGTGACGATTAATTATTTCTCGACTATGCTTCCGATTTGGCTGCTTAAGAAAACAAATAAATTCAGTGAAATGCAGCAGAAGATGGCCGAACGTTTTCAAGGAGAGCACACGGTTACGGTATTGACTCCTGGATTAGAAAAAACGCTCACTGTGAACATTGAAACGAGCAAATGCCGTATTGAAAGTGAAGTTGCTCGCTGGGCGATCAAAAAAGATTTTGAATTACAAGATAGAGAAGAAGCAAATGCATTCAAACATTTTGAAACGCTAATTGTAGATTTGGGCGGAGGCACGGTTGACCYTGCGCTTCTTCCTGCAGGACTTCAAGCTCCTAAAAGCAGAAATTCGCTGAAGTGTCTTACGGATATTTCATATTTGAAGCATATTGAAAAGCTAAGAAATGAAAAACTGCTTGAGTATTTTGATGATGTTCGTTCATTAGAAGAGTTTATTATTGCTAATATCCATAAAGCAAAAATGGAGCAAAGAGACGGCAATAGCGGGAAAAAAGTAGATCTCACGGAGCCTATTCACGCTTCGCTTAGAGAATACACGCAAATTTTATTAACGAAAATTGAAAATCTATTTCCATCGCCAAAAGATAAAGTCTATAAATATATTTATATTGGAGGACTGGCTCCTATCCTTCAACAGTTTATTGCAGAGCAGATTGATAACATGTACGGGGAAGAAATCAGAGAAGAAAATCATCTTTTCTTGCCGGAGACGCGCAAATTAAATTTATACGGTCTTGAAATTTTAAGCAGACATGAAACAAACGCAGTTCACGTTTAAAAAGGGGGAGCATATATGAGTCATCAAAACACTCGCCTTAAGGAAGCACTAGATGATTGGTACGGTCAGCTAAGCTCCCAAATGGCTGCACCGTTTTACTTACTATCAAATGCGTTTCTGACAGCTGGCAATCTATCAGCAGATATGATGGGAGCAAGGGAAAAGACCGTAAGTAATAGAGATGAATGTGCAAATTTCACAATCGACACTGCTGACATTCCGTCAGAAGTGTCATCATTTCTGAAAGAAAAACAGCAGGCAAGCGAGCTGCAGGACTATGTAGTAAGACTCATACAGCAAGACTTGCAAAAAAAGAGCAAAGAAAATGAAGTGGAGACGCTCGTTCATTCACTTCGAAAAGAGCTGTTGGGCGAAATTGACTTACTAAAAAAAGAAATGAATTCACGTCTTGCTGCAAATCGTGAGGAGCATGAGGCCTCGCAGGCAAAGGACCTTCAGGATTATGTAGCGAAGCTTGTGGAACAAAACAGGCAGAAAGACAGCCGGGAAGACGAGTTTCAATCGTTAATTCATTCATTGAGAACCGAGCTGTTAGGCGAAATTCATTTGCTTAAAAAAGAGCTGGGCTCTGCGTCAGCTCCTTCCTATAAGCAGCTGAAACCCGTTGAAAATGAGGAAGAAGAAACATTTAAAGAAGGTCAATTAATTAAAAGTGAAAAAGTGACCGGAACCATTCAAGAAGATATCGATGTAGATTTCTAAACAGAAAGTAGAGGCGTAATATGCC
>NZ_JBFULJ010000494.1:0-2819 GCF_056400385.1 Priestia sp. P5_B4 | reverse complement strand
GCCCACGTGTTACTCACCCGTCCGCCGCTAACGTCATAGAAGCAAGCTTCTAATCRGTTCGCTCGACTTGCATGTATTAGGCACGCCGCCAGCGTTCATCCTGAGCCAGGATCAAACTCTCCGAAGAAATGTTTGACTTGCTCAATTAAAAAATAAAATTTAACGTTGACGTTTGTCGCTTTGTTCAGTTTTCAAAGTTCAACCGCCGCTCTTAAGCGACTTTACCATCATAACAAGTTGCAACCTAGTTGTCAACAAGTTTTTTATTTGTTTATCGCTTCGATATTTGCTTTAGCAGTTCATCTTAGCGACATTTAATAATATACCATGCCTTCTTTTATTGTGCAATAGTTTTTCGATATATTTTTAAAAACTATTTTCTTGCAAACGAAACGTTAGCCAATTAATAGATACTAGCATATCTAGAGCCACACTAGCATAATGTCTATTAAATCATTATCCGCCAAGGAGGCGTTCACTTGGGTACCTTAATTGCAGCTGCACTCTATTTGTCCTTTTGCATGTCTATTCTCTTAATTTCACTTGCTTATTGGGAATCAATTCAAATGTCTAATAAAGAAGGCAAAGTCAACGGCCTTTCATTTATTTCACTTTCAACATTCAGCATGATTTTTTGTTTGTTTACTTCATATTTTTATACCATTCTTTATTAACATGCATTGTCTTCTTATAAAAAGGAGACATTTCTTTATTTTATTACAATATTCGCATTCAGTATACTTACTTATTGAAATCAATGTGATAACTTCAGTCACTTCTCTTCTTCATACGTACGATGGACAGTGAAGGAATTTGTCGAATGATTTTTTGGAACACTTTCTTTAAATTTGATAAACCACTTTTAGAAAACGCTTTCATATATACTTTAACATTATTCAAGGAGGAAACCAAATGAAACCATTGCTTGAATTAACGGTTGGAAAACTTTTAAAAGAAAGTACAAAAAAGTTTGGGCATCAAGAAGCGGTTATCTACTCTGAACAAAATATTCGCTATACGTACGCGGAATTTTATCAAGAAACCTCTCGAGTTGCAAAGGCACTTCTAGCCACTGGTCTCAAAAAAGGCGACCATATCGCTATCTGGGCTACCAATGTGCCCGAATGGTTGCTTCTTCAATTCGCAGCAGCTAGAATAGGCGCTGTTTTGGTTACCCTTAATACAAGTTATCAATCCTCTGAATTAGAGTATGTATTGAGTCATTCTGATACAACAGCGCTATTTTTCATTGATGAATTTAAAAGCACTTCTTATACGTCTATTATCACTAGTATTGAACATAATCTTCCCAAACTAAAACATCTTATAAACTTAAGTGGATCAAGCGAACATACATCTTGGAACGAGTTTTTAATGAGTAGCTTAATGGTATCGGATGAGGTTCTCGATAAGCATGAACAATCCCTACATATCCATGATGTTATCAATATGCAATATACTTCCGGAACAACAGGTTTTCCAAAAGGAGTTATGCTAAGTCACTATAATATAGTAAACAACGGCTTTTTAGTTGCTCAGTCTATGAAACTGACTAACGAAGACCGCTTATGCATCCCAGTTCCTTTCTTTCATTGCTTTGGATGTGTGCTGGGTGTTCTAGCATGCGTATCTGTAGGTGCTACTATGCTACCGATTATTGAATTTCAACCTGCCTCTGTTTTACGCACCGTAGAGAACGAAAAATGTACAGCTCTTCACGGTGTACCAACTATGTTTATTGCGGAATTAAATGCACTTGAGTTTAATCAATATGATTTATCTACTCTTCGCACAGGAATCATGGCTGGTTCTAATTGTCCAGCAGAAGTAATGAAACGAGTCATACATGACATGGGCATCAATGAAATTACGATCGCGTATGGTCAAACCGAAACATCTCCTGTAATCACCCAAACAACACCAACTGATTCTATCGAGCGGCGAGTACAAACGGTTGGCAAAGTTCATAATCATGTACAGATTCAAATTATTAATCCAGTTACAGGTAAACCAGTTTCTTTCGGAGAACAAGGAGAACTTTGTGCAAAAGGATATTTAACAATGAAAGGGTATTATAAAATGCCGGAAGAAACAGAAAAAACAATTGTAGAAGGTTGGCTACATACAGGAGATTTAGCTACCATCGATAAGGATGGCTATGTAAAAATTACAGGACGTCTAAAAGATATGATTATTAGAGGCGGAGAAAACATTTACCCAAGAGAGATTGAAGAGTTTTTATATAGAATACCCGAGGTAGAAGATGTGCAAATTGTCGGTATTCCTGATCCAAAGTATGGCGAACGAGTTGCTGCATGCATTAAACTCAAGCAACATTCTTTTCTTACCGCTCAAGAAATCAAAGACTTTTGCAAAGGTAAGCTTGCTCATTTCAAAATTCCGGAACATATTTATTTTATAGACGACTTTCCCATGACGGCCTCCGGCAAGATTCAAAAATATAAATTGAAAGAAAAGATCGCAGCGCTTTATAAATAATCAGATTTTTTCGAATTCCACCCTGTTATTATGAAGAAAAGTTTACTATACTGATACATATCTGTTTTTCTTCTTTCATACAGATATAAACAACAATGTTTATTGAAATAGGTGAAAATAATGGAAAATGAAATGTTGCTCAAATTAGGTATTTCCGCTGTACTTGGTCTTATTATTGGAATTGAAAGGGAACTAAAACGAAAGCCTGTTGGTTTAAAAACATCTCTCGTAATTTCCATTATTAGCTGTTTACTCACAATTGTTTCGATTGAGTCTTCTCAAATTTTTAATAAAGGTGATCATATCACAATGGACCCGCT
>NZ_JBFULJ010000493.1:0-2827 GCF_056400385.1 Priestia sp. P5_B4 | reverse complement strand
GCTCATTGTCTATCCATACATACGCAAGTAACCGGCCATATTGATCACGCTCTTGCACATCAAATTCAAGGGTGATTTCCTGTCCTTCTAGCCTTTTTTTTGTGTAAGCAGATGCTTCTGGACCAAAGGGCTGTACGCCTAGTTTGGGATGCTTTGTTTCGGGGGTATCAACAAGAAGTAATCGCACGCGATCTCTCTTTCCGTTCAGCATTTTCACTTTAAGCGTATCACCGTCCACTACTCTTTCTACCGTAGCCGCCTCACCTACTACATCTTCACGATTTGCTTTAGAAGGACTATGATCTTCTTCTTGATCTGATGAATCTTCTACTTGAACTGCTTGTTTTGTATCGGCAGAAGATGTGCTTGAATGACTTGCCTGCTCATCGCTGCATCCAGTAAGAAGCAGCATAAACATCGCAAGCATCGTGCAAATAATTGCTTTTATTTCTTTCAAAACCCGGGCCCTCCTTTAACACGTTCCCTATCTACTATATAAAAGTAAAATGATTTTATAAATAGTGTAAATCACCTAAAAACAAAAACTCGTGAAAATACCTTTCACGAGTTTTTTCGTGCAACTGTTATAAAAATTGGTTACCTGTTTTAAAGTTATTCTTTTAAATAGCATCTATTTTGTTTTTATCTCATGAACACATTTTTCGTTTTAGTGTATCCAGATTTTTAATCATGAGGATATTTTACACTACAAATACATTTATCGTCTACCGCCTTATAAGAATAAGGAATAGCCGCACAAATAGAATAAGTGTGAATATTTCAATATAATAACTGGCTAACATGATTACTATTTTTTTGTAACATAAATAAGAGCCCTCATTAACAATAGCTAATAGGGCTCTTCAAACCTTTGTTTTTACGATCGAATTTTTTGTTTGCGCATCCACTGGGTAGCGACCCACTTTTCTCCTTTTATAACAGGAGCTCCCCCGTGGAGAGTACGGTCATTAAGTTCAGCGTCACTATAAAAATATTCAAAGTACACGGCCATTCCTTTTGTCGGAGATACGGAAAGACCCAGCTTAGGAAAATAAGTTTCTCCTCCTTCTTCGACATCGTTTAAGTACATAACCAATGTACTAATACGGTTGTTTTTAGATGCTTTACTTGCAGAAGTGAAATAATCGTGATGTGCTTTGTATTCTTGGTCAGGCAAGTATTTTAAAACTTGAAGACCTTCAGCATATTCAATAGATGGTCCCATGATTTTAGAAAGTCGTCTTTCGATTTGATGTACAAGCTCGTTTTCGCTTTCTTCAAAAAACATGCCGCTGCTCGTTCGAATACTGTTTACTTCACGTGCAGCACCAATTTTTGATCGCTGCATTTTATCTGTGGATAGCTGTATAAGTTCGTCACATTCTTCGTTACTTAGGACATTTCCTAAAACTAAAACAAGAGGCTCTTCAAATCGAGCAACAATATCAATCTCTCTGTCTTCTAATTTAATTTTATTCCCTGTATGGTTAAAAATCGTTTGTTCTTTCGTTAGTAAAGATGTATTAGTTAGAATCATCTTTTATCGGCTCCTCGAAATAGCTATTTTCCAATTTTTCACTCCATTATATGTAAACGCTTACTAATAAGAATTATATCATGAATACGAAGTAAATTCTGCTAGTAAAGGAAATAAATAAAAAGAAGCCCGTTATATAACGAACTTCCCTCATTTTTTCTTATAGATTYCACATGTCGTTTAAATGCTTTAACTATCTAAAAAACTCTTTTAATATAGAGTATACGTATCAAAGGCTGCCTAAAATCATCGGTACACAAGTTCTTTTTTAATTAAATCAAGCGTTTGTGCTGTAGAAGCATGAATTTCGTTAAAAAGCGCTGGATTTTCTACCAGTGACAAGCCGTAAGAAGGAATCATTTCTTTTATTTTTGATTCCCATTTCTTCATATGCTGCGGGAAACACTTTTCTAGCACTTCAAGCATGACATGAACGGCAGTCGAAGCACCTGGCGAAGCCCCGAGCAATGCAGCAACGGAACCATCAGCTGAACTCACAACTTCGGTACCGAATTGAAGAGTTCCTTTACCTCCGGCTTCCGTATCTTTGATTACTTGTACACGCTGACCCGCTACGACGATATCCCAGTCTTCGCTTTTTGCGTTTGGAATAAACTCGCGAAGTTCTTCTATACGCTTTTCATTGGACAACAGCACCTGCTGAATCAAGTATTTCGTTAAGCCCATCTCTTTGACGCCTGCTGCTAACATCGTTAAGATATTATTCGGTTTTACAGAATTGATTAAATCCAAATTTGAACCCGTTTTTAAGAACTTTGGTGAAAATCCGGCAAAAGGTCCAAACAGGAGTGTTTTTTTGCGGTCGATATAGCGTGTATCAAGGTGCGGAACCGACATCGGCGGAGCACCAACCTTTGCTTTTCCGTACACTTTCCCGTGATGCTGCGCTACAACTTCGGGGTTATTGCATACCATAAATAATCCGCTTACYGGRAAYCCTCCAATATGCTTGGAYTCAGGAATACCCGTTTTTTGGAGTAAAGACAGACTTCCGCCTCCTCCTCCGATAAAAACAAAGTTCGCCGTGTGATATTCCTGTTTGCCGGTATGAATATCATGTACTTTTACTTTCCACGAGCCGTCTGCGGTACGTGTCAGATTTTCAACGCTGTGGTTATAGTTTATTTCTACCCTTTTACTTTTTAAATGTGTGAACAACATACGAGTTAAAGCTCCAAAGTTCACGTCCGTCCCTGAGTCGATTTTGGTTGCCGCAATTGCTTCAGTCGATGTACGGCCTTTCATAACAAGCGGCATCCATTCTTTTAG
>NZ_JBFULJ010000492.1:0-2828 GCF_056400385.1 Priestia sp. P5_B4 | reverse complement strand
CGCCAAGTCCGACTGTACCTGGCTTTCTCTCACAAAACGGCAGGTTGCAGTGCGTCACAGGAGATGCTTCTGATAATCCGTACCCTTCTAACACTTTAGCGCCCGTTTTTCGTTCGAACTCTTTCATCAGCTCAACAGGCATCGGCGCACTGCCGCTGTTGCAGATGCGAATACTTTCGATGTTGTATTCTTCTGCCTGAGGATGATTGGTAATAGCAACATACATAGTTGGGACACCGGGAAAAATACTAGGCTGCTCTTTTTTTATTGTATTTAGTACTTCTTCCAAATCAAAACGCGGCAATAGCAATATTTCATTTCCGCAAAGAATCGATAAATGCATACAGGAAGTCATGCCAAATACGTGAAACAATGGAATAACGGTTAAGCATTTTTCTTTTCCTAATTCAATATCATGCTTAAATATTTCGTATGATTGAACTGCGTTTGTGTAAATGTTTGTATGTGTAAGCATCGCACCTTTAGATGGTCCGGTCGTTCCTCCCGTATACTGAAGAACAGCAATATCGTGTGCTGGATGAATGACCGGCTGATTAAATTCATGTTTTATGGTTAAAAAATCTAGGAAGGAAAGGTCTGGTGATGCAGGAACAAAAGGTTTTTGCAAGCTTACAGTTATCGCTTCTTCTATATCAACGCGGTTTCTTATTTCTTGAAGTCTCGTATAAAAATCATCGAGTATAATGATTTTTTTTGCCCCGGAATCGTTTAAAATATGCTCTAGCTCTTGTTCGACAAGCATAGGGTTGACCTGAGTGACAATGCCGCCCGCTGCTACAATGCCAAAATAGCTTATTATATATTGCGGACAGTTTGGCAGCATAATCGCTACACGATCTCCTTTTTTAATCCCTTTTTTCTGCAGTGCTCCTGCAAATACCCGAACTGAGTGATACAGCTCCTGGTACGTTAACGTATGCTGATACATGCGCGTTGCTGTGTGAGCAGGATAACGTTCGGCTGTTTCTTTCAGCATATCAAATAGTGAAATATCTTCGATGTGAATGTCATGAGTGTAGGCTTCTGGATAAGGTGTAAACCATTTTTTAACGTCTTCCATCAAGTTACTCCTTTCTTATTCACATAGCATGAACTCCACCGTCTACTGTCAGAACATCTCCCGTAATATAATTAGACGCTGCAGAAGCAAGAAAAACAGCTGCCCCTTTCAAATCAGCTTCGGAGCCAAAGCGTTTTAAAGGAGTTTGACTTAGAAAATAATCTTTGCCTTGTTCCATAATCGCACCTGACATTTTAGTAGGGAAAAATCCAGGCGCAATCGCATTAACTTGAATATTATGCTGTCCCCATTTGACGGCTAAATCTTTCGTAAACGTAATGACCGCTCCTTTACTCGTGTTGTACCCGATTGTATCCATGTACTGAGGATCTGTTCCTCCAAGACCGGCAATTGAAGCAATGTTAATAATCTTGCCAGCTTTTTGTTTAATCATTTCTTTTCCAGCTTCTTGGGCCATTAAAAACGTTCCTGTAACATTAACATTCATCACTTTTTGCCATGCTTCAAGAGGCATTTCTTCAACCGGAGCACCCCACGTAGCTCCGCTGTTATTAATTAAGATATCAATACGTCCAAATGTTTCAATTGTTTGGTGCACGACATTTTTAATATCTTCAGGCTGACTGATGTCGCAAGTTAAGGCGAGCGTTTTTACATCGAGGCGGGCCAATCGATCGGCCACTTGCTGACATGCTTCTTTTTTTCTCGAACATAGAACAATATTTGCCCCTGCCTCTGCAAGCCCTTCTGCCATTTGTTCTCCTAATCCTCTGCCTCCGCCGGTAATAATAGCTGTTTTCCCAGTTAAATCAAACAAATCCTTTATGTGCATAGGTTGCCTCCTTTTCTTGATAGGGTTTTAGCTCAAGTCTTGCAAGTTGTGCTTTGTGCACTTCGTCTGGACCATCAGCGAGGCGAAGAGTGCGAGCATTTGCCCAAAGTGCCGCAAGCGGCGTGTCTTCTGAAACACCTGCTGCTCCAAATGCTTGAATAGCGCGATCAATGACTTTTAAAGCCATAGCAGGAGCCATTACTTTAATCATAGCAATTTCTTTCCGCGCTTTTTTATTTCCAACTGTGTCCATCATATAAGCAGCTTTTAATGTTAATAAGCGAGCTTGCTCAATTTCAATACGCGATTCTGCCACCCATTCTTGAATAACCCCTTGCTGAGAAAGCAACTTATTAAACKCAGAACGGTTTTGAATACGCTTACATAATTCTTCAAGCGCTCTTTCCGCTGCTCCTATTAAACGCATGCAGTGATGAATACGTCCAGGCCCCAATCTGCCTTGAGCAATAGCAAACCCTTTTCCTTCGCCTAAAAGCATATTAGACGCTGGCACACGCACATTGTCATAATGAATTTCAGCATGTCCATGAGGGGCGTGATCGTATCCAAAGACTGGCAGCATTCGTTCAATTTTAACTCCTGGCGTATTTAAAGGAACTAGAATCATAGACTGCTGTTCATATTTAGATGCGTTAAAATCGCTTTTTCCCATGACAATAGCAATTTTGCAGCGAGGATCTCCCGCACCTGAAGACCACCATTTTCTTCCGTTGATCACATATTCATCGCCTTCTCTTACAATACTGCACTGAATGTTTGTGGCATCAGAAGAACCTACATCCGGTTCTGTCATAGAAAAGCAGGAGCGAATGTCTCCATTTAACAGCGGCTTTAGCCATTTTTCTTTTTGTTCGGACGTTCCGTATCGAACCAGTACTTCCATATTGCCGGTGTCAGGAGCTCCGCAGTTAAAAGCTTCTGGTCCAATAATAG
>NZ_JBFULJ010000491.1:0-2833 GCF_056400385.1 Priestia sp. P5_B4 | reverse complement strand
CACTCAACGTAGCAGGGCAAGAGCAACTTGAAATTTTTTGGAGAAAATGGGGTTTCATCTCAAGCAAAATTAATGAACTCAAGACTAATAAAATCACAAGGAGAGAAGTAAAATGAATCTTTTTGAAAAAATTATCGGAAGTCTAGATGACAAGCGGGAATGGAGGGCGATGGAGGCACGGGCGAAGTCACTTCCAAGTGAGTACCGCAACGCTTACAAGGCTATTCAAAAATATATGTGGACTGCTGGTGGTGGCCCAACCGATTGGAAGAATAGCAGCCGTATCTTTGTCGGTATTCTCGAACTTTTCGAGGAAGGAGCAGCGGAAGGCAAGAAAGTCACTGATCTTACGGGCGAGGACGTGGCTGCTTTCTGTGACGACCTAGTGAAGGGTGAGAAAACTTGGAAAGATAAGTATGGGAAGAAGTTGAACGATACCATTGGTCGTGGCTAACGATAAAATCTTAATGCTTGGTTCAATAAAAAGCATAAAAGGATCTTCAATCGAAGGTCCTTTTTTTAATACCGATAAAAGGTTTTATGGTGCGACAAGAAGTCGCTTTCTTACAGTGTAGCTAACGCTACTCATCTAGACGCAGAGATGATCTCCATCCGAAACGGCATTCTTGGTAACGAGTCTGTCGGTTGCATGAGGAAATGTGGAAACAGAGGACAAATGCATGGTCCAGAATACTGCTAGGAGAAGATAGGTATGGTAAACGAAAGTGAAGGTTCGTAAGCTTCGTCAATTTTAGCCTAGGATAATGCATATTCTGGCTTAGGTCTTGGTAAGAGGAACAGTAGAATCATAAAGCTACTTTGATGCGTCCCGCATCTTGCCCGGAGTAAAGAACCTGCCTTCCCCTATTGTATCTGTAGAAAGTGGAACTTGGTAAGCCCTATGTCATCTGCATAAGAGTAGGATGACTGCAAAGTCAAACGATGTGACAGAGGGTATGTTACCCTGAAAAGGAACAGGAAAGCAGAATCACTGTATAACTGGACGGATACTGTCGGCTTTACAGACAATGACAGGCTCGAAAGAGCGCCCACTTCTCATTGGTCTTCAACACTAAAATAAATTTGTGGCTATCTTCTAACGAAAAGGAGCGTGCTGTTATGAATACCTCTCTACGAGCGTCGGCGCACGTCTCGCATAAAGGTTGGTACTCTATTGATTGGAGTATTATACAAAAATATGTATCGAAGTTACGACAAAGAATTTATCGTGCCGAACAACAAAATCAACAAAGAAAAGTAAGGAAGCTTCAACGTTTACTCCTTCGGAGTAAAGCAAATTTACTGCTTTCTATTCGCAGAGTAACACAACAAAATAACGGTAAGCGAACACCTGGTGTAGATGGCTATACGGCCTCAAAACCAAGCGAACGTATCAAACTTTATCAACAACTAGTTAAATGCAATGTCTTTCGACATCGTCCAAAGCCAGCAAAAAGAACGTTTATTCCGAAGAAAAACGGAAAGCTAAGACCTTTGGGCATTCCCACGATGCGAGATCGAGTCTATCAAAACGTAGTAAAAAACGCACTTGAACCCCAGTGGGAGGTTAAGTTTGAACCTACTTCCTACGGTTTTCGTCCTAAACGAAGTACACACGATGCGATAAGCAATCTTTTTAACAAGCTTAACACCAATAGTAAGAAAAAGTGGGTGTTTGAGGGAGATTTCTTAGGCTGTTTCGATTATCTTAATCATAATTGGATAATGGAACAAACATCTATATTTCCGGGAAGCACTCTCATTAAAAGGTGGCTTAATATGGGTTACATAGAGCAGGGTATGCTTCGTACGACAACAGAAGGAACCCCTCAAGGGGGGATTGTGTCTCCCCTTCTAGCTAATATTGCCTTATGTGGTATGGAAGAAGAGATTGGTATTGTTTATAAAAAGACATACAAACCAAACGGAGGATACGCAATTGATCCAAAATGTAAGATAGGACGTGTTCTCTACGCAGATGACTTCGTCATCGTAACGGAAACGAAGGAACAAGCTGAAAGTATGTACCAGAACCTCACCCCTTATTTACGAAAACGAGGAATTACACTTAGCATGGATAAAACTAGGGTTACACATATCGAGGACGGTTTTGATTTCCTTGGCTTCTCGCTGCGCCAATACAATACAGGACAAGGAAAGAAGTTATTCATTAAACCTAGCAGAGACAGCATTCAAAAAGCTAAAAACAAGATAAAAGATACGTTCTCTGTGATGAGAGGACGGCCAGTGAAAGAAATTATACGTGTTTTAAACCCGATTATTCGTGGCTACGGACAGTATTGGAAACATGTAGTATCCAAAAAGACTTACAGCTACATGGACAATTATATTTTCCTAAAAGTGAGAAAACACCTTAAACAATTGCATCCAAAGAAGTCGAGAAAATGGATTAGCAAACGTTATTTTAAGAAGCCCCACCACGGTGGAAATAATAAATGGATTCTCACATGTCCACTTACTAACATTCAATTGTTAAAGATGTCCTGGATTAAGATAGAACGGCATGTCATGGTAGCTTATAAAAACAGCCCAGATGATCCGATTCTAAGAGAGTATTGGGAAAAACGAGACCGTAAGGTCTTTAATAATGAAAATACATTAGATAGGATGAAACTCGCAAGAAAACAAGGATATCGTTGTGCATTGTGTAAGCAGACTCTACAAAATGGAGAGAAAATTACAGTGCGAAACCTAGAGGTTTCTACAGGTCAATTTGCTAAATTAGTACATGTACCATGTATTAAATAAGTTGTTCGGATAAAAAGAAGGCTTGAGCCGTATGACGGGAAATCTGTCACGTACGGTTCTTAGG
>NZ_JBFULJ010000490.1:0-2834 GCF_056400385.1 Priestia sp. P5_B4 | reverse complement strand
GATCAAGCGTTTTTTCAACATTATCCCGACTTGCTAAATACACCAATTTATATTTATTTTATATCGACTTATCAAGAATTTAGAGGGTGGTCCTATTATCAAACTCCTAAATTTTATTTAAAACAAACATGCAGCAGCTAGCACGCTCGTGCATAAACTAATGGGAAATGAACGAGGAAGGTGTGAATGTTTCATGTACAGTCAATGGGTTTACCCCTATATGCCGCGCTATTACCATCCAGTGGTTCCTACTACGAATGAAAATTATTTAGAACCTTATAGATACAATGAAGACTTATTTTCTTATATCCTGCATGAAGAAGAAGAAGTTAGATCTACACGCGATGTAGACAGAGTGATGAAAATTTTAAAACGACAGTATCAGTCCATCTACAGAGATGCTCAACGAGGCGGGATGGATAGCAAACTAACAGAATACTTATTTCGTTCCATTGTAAGATTTGTTGATGATAACTATAACAATTACAGCGGATCTATTAACGAACGCGTTGAAAAAGCCGCGCGACAGTTAAAAAAACGTGACCCCTGGATATTTGAACTTTTTAACTTATACAGCGTTTCCCCCGCTTCACAAGTTCGAATTACCAACACGATTTTAACCGTTTCATTTGAGAATTTACGTAGAGGAAATGAAGTGCCAAATCCTAGATAAACAAAAAACCGCCACAATTGTGACGGTTTTTTGTTATGGTAATACAGTTGCTCCCATTAGATGGCTATCAACTTGTTTAGCTACTTCACGACCTTCATGAATAGCCCATACGATTAAACTTTGCCCACGACGAGCGTCACCAGCAGCAAAAACACCTTCAACATTTGTTTTGTAATTTCCATACGCTGCATCTACGCGACGATTTTTCGTTTCAACACCAAACGCTGATAGAACCGGATGCTCTGGACCTTCAAACCCAATCGCAATAAAGACAAGCTGAGCTGGCCATACTTTTTCTGTTCCTGGAATTTCGGTAAAGATGTACTGTCCATTTTCACCTTTTACTTTTTCCATTTGAACCGTATGAAGTTCCTTTAGATTGCCTTGCTCATCTRCCACGATTTTTTTCGTTTGAATTGAATATTCACGTGGATCGTCCCCAAACTTCGCCTGTGCTTCTTCATAAGCATATTCAAGATTAAATACATGTGGATATTCAGGCCACATATTATCTGCCGTACGCTCAGCAGGAAGTTGAGGATGTTTACCAAACTGAACAACGCTGCGGCATTTTTGAMGAAGAGCAGTAGCTACACAGTCAGCTCCAGTGTCTCCGCCTCCAATAACAATAACGTCTTTTCCTTCAGCATCAATAAATTGACCATCTCTGAAGTTAGAGTCTAAAAGGCTTTTTGTTGAAGTTGTTAAGTAGTCCATTGCAAAGTGAACTCCTTTTGCTTCACGACCTTCTAATACTAGATCTCTTTGCTTCTGAGCCCCTGTACACAAAATTACAGCATCATATTGTTCTTTTAACTCTTCAGCAGTAATGTCTTTTCCAACTTCCGTATTCGTTACAAAATCAATACCTTCTTGCGTCAATAAGCGAACACGTCTTTCCACTACTTCTTTATCTAGCTTCATATTCGGGATTCCATATGTTAATAAACCGCCAGCACGATCTGCTCTTTCATATACCGTTACTGAATGACCCGCTTGGTTCAGCTGATCTGCGCTTGCTAAGCCTGCTGGCCCAGAGCCAATAACAGCAATTTTTTTGCCTGTTCTTTTCTCTGGAATTCGCGGAGTAATCCACCCATTCTCAAAGCCTTTATCAATAATAGCGCGTTCGATATTCTTAATCGAAACGGCTGGATCTGAAATAGCAAGCGTACAGGAACCTTCACACGGRGCAGGACAAACTCGTCCTGTAAACTCCGGGAAGTTGTTCGTTTTCATTAAACGCTCTAAAGCTTCTTTCCAGCGTCCTTTATAAACTAAATCATTCCACTCTGGAATTAAGTTATAGATTGGACATCCAGAAGTAAAAGCATTAATATCCATTCCCATGTGGCAAAAAGGTGTGCCACAATCCATACATCGTGCCCCTTGACGGCTTAGCGCTTCATCAGATAAAGGAGCAGCATACTCTTTCCAATCACCTAAACGTTTTAACGGGTCACGTTCCTTCCCTTTTTCACGTTTGATTTCCATAAATCCTGTTGGTTTTCCCATCGTACTCTCCCCTTTCTTACTGAGCTACCGCTTCTTGTTGTTTTGCCGATGCTTTCTTTTCTTGTTTTGCATTTTCCTCAAACGCACTCATAGCTGCTTCTTCTTCCGTTAGTCCAGCTGCTTTTTGCTCTTCAATGCGATTCATCATGCGTTTATAATCATTCGGAATCACTTTTACAAATTTTGAAAGTGATTGTTCCCAATTTTCCAAGACAAATGCTGCTTTATGACTGTTCGTATATTTCAGATGATTTGAAACCATCTCTTTTACTTCTTCTGCTTCTTCGCCTTTTAAGCCCTCAAACCCAATCATGTCTTTATTGCAAAGGTTTTTGAATGCTTCTTGATCATCAGCAAATACGTAAGCAATACCGCCTGACATTCCTGCACCAAAGTTTTTACCTACATCGCCTAATACGACAACACGTCCGCCAGTCATATATTCACAGCCATGATCGCCAATTCCTTCAACCACTACATTCACACCGCTGTTACGAACTGCAAAACGTTCCCCTGCTAGCCCGCTAACATAGGCTTCACCGCTTGTTGCACCGTAAAATGCAACGTTCCCAACGATAACATTCTCGCCTGACACAGCTGTTGTTTCCTTAGGTGGAGCAACAATGATTTTACCTCCTGATAAACC
>NZ_JBFULJ010000489.1:0-2835 GCF_056400385.1 Priestia sp. P5_B4 | reverse complement strand
GCATGACGATTACGAGGGAGGTGTCATTTTGATACGTTTTCAAAGAAAGAAGAAAAGACATCAATATATTTTGATAGGAGGGATTTTTGTTATAGGAGGATTCATTGTTGTTGGAAGCTTGTACAAAGATAATTTACCTTTTCTAGACAAAGTTTCTTGGAGTGAACCTCAACAAGTAAGTCAATTATTTTCCACTTACCACGAAAACATTATCTTAAAGAATAAACTAGCCACTGAAAATCAGGAGGAAGCAAATGTTTATAAGTTGGAACATGAAAATAAAGCATTTAAAAAAATTCTAAAAACAGAGGCTAAGGTAAAAGCCTATAAGCCTGTAACAGCTACCGTAATTGATCGTTCCATAAATAATTGGAACAATGAAATAACAATTGATAAGGGAAAGAGGCAGGGGATGAAAATAGACATGAATGTGCTTGGCACAAATGGAGTTATTGGGAAGGTATCTAAAGTTTTCCCGTCAACCTCTATAGTAGAATTAATTAGCTCAAACCTTAGGACAAATCGCATGGCGGTAATGTTAAAGGATGGGAAAAGTGTGAATGGAACATTAGAAGGCTATGATGATAAAAAGGGTAATTTAATTATTAGAAAAATCCCCAGTGAGGCCGAGATTAACGAAGGGGATAAAGTTCAAACCTCCCCTATCAGTTCGATTTTTCAAGGGAAACTAGCTTTAGGAAAAGTAATTAAAGTGAAACCTGATGAGTATGGACTAACAAAACAGGCTATTTTAAAGCCCTCATCGAACTTTAATAATATTAGTGAAGTAATTGTTATCAATTCAAAAAAACAATGGTAGGGAACTTGATATCACATCTTAATAATAGTCTTTTATCTTATGTTTTTATATTCAGCATTTAAAGTTTTCTATTTTCCAATGAGGTATCGGTTTGTGATAGCTATATACTTCTCTTTATCTGAAAAGAAGAATATGAAAAGTGACAATCTAGAGATTGAAAAGAGGGATTAGATGAGAGAAAATATTTTAATTGTAGAAGATGAAGAAGAAATAGGGAGCATATTAAAAATGGAACTTGAGCATGAAGGTTATCAAGTGAAAATTAAAAACAATGGAAGAGATGGTCTCGAAACAGCCTTATCTAATGAGTTTGATTTAATTTTACTTGATATTATGCTGCCTAAAATGAGTGGTATAGAGGTCTTGCGTAAATTAAGAAAGAGAGAAAATTACGTCCCTATTATCCTTTTAACAGCCCGTAATTCAACTCTAGACAAAATCATGGGGTTAGATCATGGAGCAAATGATTATATAACTAAGCCCTTTAAAACAGAAGAATTGTTGGCTCGGATACGTTCTTTATTAAGTTATAAGTATCTTGTTATTAGGAAGAAGGCAGAAAAAGACTCGTTATTATCAATTAAAGACATGGATATAAATACCGACTCAAGAGAAATAATAAGAGCTGGGCAAAAAATCTGCTTAACTCCTAAGGAATATGATTTATTAATGTATTTAGTTCTCCATAAAAATAAGACGGTTACCCGTGAGGGCATCTTACTAAATGTATGGGGATATGAATACGAAGGAGATACAAATATACTTGACGTTTATATAAGTTATTTGAGAAAGAAAGTTGAAGAAGGTTCTAATACCCCACTCATTGATACTGTTCGAGGTATAGGATATACCATTAAAGAAAGTTAAAGAAACGCATAATGGATTTTACTTCTAAGCGTTGAATTTATACATCCAGTTTACTATGGCATTTGATGTTAAAGTTTTTAAGAGAAACTTTATATAACTGAGTACAGAAGATTAAGAAATAATTTCATTTATTCTTAATCTCTTTTTTATTCAAATCTAATTTTTATTTGATAAATTGAAGAAAAGCTTATAAGGAAGCAAGAAAATCATAGAAAACTTATTTCATACTCCATATTATGAACTTTTAGAATTGGGGTATATAGCTATAGCATTCATTAATTATATAAAAATTTCTTATTTTTCATTTTTATACAGAAGGGGAATATCTCATATGAAAAAGGTACTAATCATAGAGGATGAAGAAGGGCTAGTAGAATTTTTGGAACTAGAACTAAAGTATGAGGGGTATTTAGTTGACGTAGCTTATGATGGTCGTACTGGTTTAGATAAAGCAACTAAGCAAGATTACGATATTATATTACTTGATTTAATGATGCCTGGATTAAATGGCATTGAAGTGTGTAGAAGGCTAAGAACAACTAAGGATACTCCTGTTATTATGCTCACAGCAAAGGATAGYGTCATGGACAGGGTAATGGGTCTTGATAATGGAGCTGACGATTATTTGTCGAAACCATTTGCCATTGAAGAATTATTTGCAAGGATGCGAGTTATTTTTAGACGTCAAGAAAACAACAAGATAGTGGATCAGAAGCTACTATTAACATTTAAAGATATTGAACTTGATTTGGAATCAAGAACGGTGATAAAAGAGAAAATGCTGATTGAACTCACGAACAAAGAATTTGAACTTCTAGCTATTTTCATGCGTAACGTTAATAAAGTATTAACGAGAGATATACTTTTAGAGCAAGTGTGGGGGTACGATTCAGTTGTTGAAACGAATGTTGTAGATGTATATGTTAGATATTTAAGAAACAAATTAAGTGTAGAGGATAAAGAGTTATATATTCAGACCATCAGAGGGGTTGGATACGTGATGCGTGATGCTTAAATGAGAAAATGGATAAAATATATAAAAGACTTACCTATAAGGTGGAAGATAACTTTATGGTCTTCCATGTTTTTATTTGTTCTTTTTCTCTCTTATAACCTCTTTCAATATATTGTGATCGATAATAGCTGTC
>NZ_JBFULJ010000488.1:0-2836 GCF_056400385.1 Priestia sp. P5_B4 | reverse complement strand
CTTTCATATTGATATCCTTTCTCATGAAAATATGCTTTTAGTTCCTCGCAATGATGACAACCTTTTCGATTCCATAATAAAATCTTTGCTGACATGGTTTTTCCTCTTTTCTTTTAAATGATTAATTAGCTTTTTGTAACTCCTTGTGCTTTTCTAACTCGTATCTTTCAGGATGTAAGATTTTTCTTAAGAATACACCTTTTCCTTCTTCTCCTTGATCGACTTCAAAAAAACGTTCATACCCTTTCCTTTCATACATAGGAATCAACCACGGATGTCGATCAGAAGTAGCCAATGTAACGGCAGGTTCCCCCAATTGATCCCGAATAATTGTTTCTTCAACCCATGTTAAGAGTTTAGAACCTACTCCTTTCTTTTTAACCAAAGGATCTACGGCAAACCACCATAAGAAAGGCCAGTTCGTTATTTCTTTATACGTTCTTGCTGTAATCGTAGCTACGATTTTTTTATCACTTTCCAGCACGTAGCAACGGCTGTTTTGAATGTTTTCTTTTACAAGTTCAATCGTTGCCGTTGCGGCTGGAAACTTAATTCCTAGCTCTCGAATCGGCTCGTATGCTCGAAGTGTTAAATTCAACAGTTCTTCAGCATCTTCTACGGTTGCTAATCGAAATAATTCACTCATTTTCTTCACCTCATTTTATAAATGTTTGAAGAGATAGATCGGCTTTATAAATCAGCTCATCCACAGCTTCCTTTAAACGACTTTTGGCATTCGCATTGTTGATGCCTGTAAAAGAGACGTATTCATGCAGCAGAAAAAGAGTGCTGAGCCAATAAGGCCTACCTAAAAAAGACGCTAAAAGTTTTAAATCATACTTAGCTTTTAGTAAAGAATTCACATTTTCACCAATAAGAATTGGCAGAAGTATTTTTTCATGTAATAAATCTTTTSGCAATATTTTTGTTAGCCGGTCAAAAGACTGTACGTATATTTCATTTACTCCAGATAACAGAACGATAATACTTTTAGCTTGGTTCAATTTTGAAATAAATCCCTTTACTTCCTTCTGCGCTTCCTGCTTCAAAGCGTGTACATCATGATACAAAATAGTTTCTGCATGCACTCCTTTTGAGGTTAAGCAAGCTTCTAGCTCATCTTTCACTAAGGCTATTTGTTGATAATTATGAGAGCTTCCGTTATATAAAATACATACATCGCTCACTTTCTTCCCCTCCTTTTTATAGCAAAAAGGCTCCTGGAGTTTCCTCAGGAGCCTTTGGTAGACCAATCAGCTTTAATTGTTGTTTCTTTGATAAAACCGGAGAATGAAGTGAAGTGTCTTTGAAACATACTCACTTAATTCTTATTTATCCAAGTTGTTTTATCGGCTTTTCTGTTTGATGATTCAACTATATAGCCTCAAAATGGCAAAGTCAACTTATTTTTCAAAAAATATTTTTCTTTAAAAAAACTCTTTTCATCTGGAAAATCCTTTGCTAAAATTAATCCCAATTATTCTTACCTTTTTTATCAACTTTAAGGAGTGTTTTCAGTGAAATTAAGTATTTTAGATCAAAGCCCACGTTGTGAAGGTGAGCGTGCTGAAGATGCATTTCAGCATACTATACAATTAGCTCAGCTAGCAGAAGAACTTGGCTACCACCGCTTTTGGGTAGCGGAGCATCATGACTCTGCACATGTTGTAGGATCATCACCTGAAGTGTTAATTTCTCACCTGCTCGCTAAAACGCATCATATCCGTATCGGCTCAGGTGGTGTTATGCTTCAGCACTACAGCCCTTATAAAGTAGCAGAAAATTTTAATGTTTTAGCCTCATTATCTCCAAATCGCATCGATCTTGGAATCGGTAGAGCACCAGGAGGACTACCTCATTCTACTCAAGCCTTGCAACAAAACTCTCAGCCCACTAAGTCCTTAACAGACAAACTGATAGAACTTAAACAATACCTAAACAATACGCTGCCGGAAGATCACCCTCTTTACGGTTTAAAAGCCTATCCAAGGCCCGAAAAATCGGCAGATATATTTTTACTGGGAGCAAGTGCTTCAAGCGCAGAGCTTGCGGGTTCATTAAACCTTCCTTATGTATTTGCTCAATTTATTAATGGCGATCAAAAAGTGCTGGAAGAAGCGATTTCTGTCTATAATCAGCACGTTTCATCTCGCGCACGCTCGCTTGTCGTTGCCCTTTCCGTCATCGTAGCGGATACCTTAGAAGAAGCAAAAGCATTAGCATCCAGCACAAAAATATTTAAAGTATACTTACAAAATGGGAAGTCCGCTACATTAGGGTCCAAAGAAAAAGCTGAAGAATTTGGTCAGCAGTCCAAAGAAAGCTATCGAATTGAAGAAAAAGAAGCAAACGTTATATACGGTACAAAAGAAACCATTCGTCAAAAGCTTCAAGCTTTGAAACAGGAATTTTCTATTGATGAATTTATCATACTTACCGCTATTCAGAATTTCGAACAAAAAAAGCAATCTTATACGCTCTTAAAAGAAGCATTCAATGAAGGAGATGTGCAGAAAATTAATCAAACTCTAGCTGCTTACTAATCCAGAAGCTGAGATAAAAGTATTTTAGCAGAAATAAAACACGAACCAATAATCAAAATTATCGATTATTAGTTCGTGTTTTTCATTGTTTTATCTACTTCCGAGGAGTTCAAACAAAGTATACGCATACCTCTCATTGTTTCAAAAAATCATTAAATTGAATCAAACGTTTTTTTATAGTACCATATGAAGATATGAGTCTAGTAGAAGAAGGGAATTTAAAAATATGCCTTACAAAATGATTGTTTTAGATTTGGATGATACACTATTATGCGATGATCACACTATTTCTC
>NZ_JBFULJ010000487.1:0-2840 GCF_056400385.1 Priestia sp. P5_B4 | reverse complement strand
GAACTACATAAATCTAATAATGAAGAGGTATTTCATTACTATTTGTCGTATTGAGAATAAAAAGGAGGTAATTAAGATGAAGAAAGACCTTTGTAAAATTACTTTATCTAACGGCAAAGAAATTACGTTTCAAAAACATGTCGACGAGGTCCTTGAAAGAATTCAGGACTCGGAAGGAAAGTTATATGATGGATTAATTCATTTCTCTGAAATCTCTATCAATCCTAAATATGTCGTATCTCTTGAACCAGTAACTAATTCCTTTAGAACAGATAACCAAAGAAAGATATATATATAAGCGTTGCTTCTATTGAGTATTTTAAGAGACTTAACTTTTTTTAGTAAGATATATCACCATTTGATGCAAAATAACGCACCTTTAAATAAGTAAAAAAATAAACTGACCATACCTTTTATATAAGATATAGCCAGTTTATTTTATTTCGTTCTTCCATAACTCGAAATATGGTTCGAGCTGCTTCAACACTTTATGATTATGTTTGTATCGTTCTGCTACTGATTGGATATATTCTTTGTGAGTTATTCCCACCAGTAGCCCAAATTCAAAATGTAGCAATCAAATTAAAGAATTGATTATTTCCTTTTTAGCTTCTTCTATGACCTTCTTAAATAACTCATCTTTATTCATGGTTCTGGTGCAAATACTTGAAGAAAATATAAAAAAGCAAAGGATTTCTAGTGACTCGTGGTCTTAAGCAACTAGTCCAAACAGTTGATGGGGTCCTTATTTCTCTTTTATGCAGCTTTTCATAGATCCTTGATATGACTACATTTACCCGATACCCAAGTAGGAGGAGGATGTATAAAAAGTGCACCTTTTATACGTGTGCTCGTACGGAAAATGTAGTCTATATGGCAAAAATGTGCTAATATTTATTTGAATCGATTTTTTTGTTATACATGTACACCAAAATAAAAGGCCATCTCTAGTGCTGCACACTCAAGAGGTGGCTTTTTATTTTGCAATAAACATTAAAGGGGGGCAAACAATGAACAAAACAGACCGTTTGTTAGCCATCGTACTGGAGCTGCAACGTAAAGAAGTTGTACGGGCCGAAGATTTGGCGACCCTATTTGAAAYTAGCGTGCGGACCATCTACCGCGACATTCAGGCGCTGAGTGAAGTGGGCGTGCCGATCATAGGAGCCCCTGGGACAGGATATTCCCTGATGGAAGGCTATTTCCTCCCGCCGATCGGTTTCACGGTACCAGAAGCCGTGAGCTTGCTGATTGGAACAGACTTTATCGAACAACGATTTGATGACGATTATCGTGTCAGAGCTCAAGCTGCCCGCGGCAAAATTGAGGCCATTCTATCGGAGAGCATTCGCAATGAAACATCTCGTGTACGCAAGGCTATGCGTTTGCTCATTTCTGATAAACAGGTCAGGCAGTCAAAAGAAAAGGAATATCTAGAAAAGATTCGTCGAGCGATATTAGACGTGCAAAAGATTAGCTTTCATTATGCAAAAAGGCTTGCAGATTCCGAAGGTAATCGCCATAGTGTTCGTACGGTTGCTCCCTATGGATTGGTGCTCGTTCAAGGTTCGTGGATGCTCGTGGCTCGGTGTGATCTGCGCCAAGAAATTCGCCATTTTCGCTTGTCCCGAATGACGGAACTTATCAATCTGGAAGAACGATTCGAACTACCGGCGCATTTTAACTTAAGGGAGTATACCCCTCCGGATGATCGGCACTTGATAGTTCGCCTTCGATTTAACCATGACATCGCGGATAAGGTGAAGGAATCGAACTATCATTACATGGAGGATATGGAAGAGCATCAAGATGGATTGCATGTGGTTTTACGCGTTCATCAACTGGACGAATTGTTGCAATGGGTGCTTGGCTGGGGAGCGGGCGTGATTGTATTGGAGCCTGAATCATTCCGAAATCGGATTCGTGAGGAAACAAAAAAAATGTTAAAACGCTACTGACATACAGTTGTCAGTAGCGTTATTTTATAATTGGAGTAAGTAAACATACAGGGGTGAGAGATAAATGCGAAGTATGTCTTGCATCGGTTGGGGGACACCGCCAATCAACATCCACAGGAATTAATTCATTTCACTATGGATCAATTGAGCAGCAGCAAGGCATGGAAGGATGGTCATAGAACCAAATGGTTCAGTTTCTGATTAAATCGTGCCTTTACGGAAAATATACAACACGGGGTAGAACCAGCGAACGTCGGTTAACTCGTAAAGTAGGCTACTTAGAAACGGAAAAAACAAGCCTTCAAATGGGCTGTTTGATGCTTGAGGAAAGGAAAAGTTCCGAAAATGATCGTCCTCGGAACTTTTGTAACCTATTTTTTACAGCTACTTTGCCCCTTACTGAAGCTTCGCTGGTTCTGGCCCAAAATGATCTGATACGATATTGTATCATTTATTATAGGAAGGATGGTATCTTATGAATTTTGCTTCTGTACGCATCATTACCGAAGACGTGGATCGTCTTGTCAAGTTCTATGAGAAAGTCATGGGTGTTTCGGCGGAACGCCCCGTGCCTGTCTTTGCCGAACTCGTTGTGCCATCGTGCACCCTGGCGATCGGCCACTCCCAGACGGTGCCACTGTTCGGCGCCGGTTCCGCAGTGGCGGCCGACAATCACACTGTCATCATCGAGTTCCACGTCCACGATGTCGATGCCGAATACGAGCGCTTGAAACCGTTTGTCAACGAATGGGTAAAGGAACCGACCATGATGCCGTGGGGGAACCGTGCTGTGTTGTTCCGTGATCCCGACGGCAACCTCGTTAACCTCTTCGAGCCGGTGACCGAAGAAGCGATCAAACGGTTCCGCGGTAGGGGTTAATA
>NZ_JBFULJ010000486.1:0-2846 GCF_056400385.1 Priestia sp. P5_B4 | reverse complement strand
ATGGTGTCTTGGATGTATTGTACCCATAAACTTGTAATTTCTGATGACGTCAATCTACTTTTCTGATTATCCAAATTCGGCACCTCCAATTATTACCTAAACTCCTACTGGTGTTCCCAAAACATTGCTGTCTAACACAATCAAAATCCTTTACCAAAATAACGCAAGATAACTCTTCCTTATCAAGCGTTCATATGATAAAGTAGAGAAATAAGCAGAAAATAGAATTAATTTTACATATAATGGATGTTTTTATTAAAATCTTTAAAAACAGGCTTTTTAAATTAGGTTTTGAGAGGTTTTTAAAAATTTTTAATGGTATTTGTTGCGAATTGATAAAAAATCGTTATATTCCATTCTGGATCACTTGAAAGGGGTACCTTTGTTTTTAATCATTAGGAGGGGTAAAATGGAAGAATTTGAATTGTCGCCTGTGAAAAATTCGTTTCGCCAGCTAAAAGAGCAGTGGGAAGAGGCAGAGCTGTTAGATGAAGATAACAATTTGAATTTGAAGCACGTTTCAGATGAAGAGTTTATTCAGCTCTTTTTTTCAATGCGTATTATCAAAAAATCACTTTCTCCTCATACGATCAGATCTTACAATCAAGACATGAAAACGATTCTGTCTTTTTTCTACGAACGAGAGATTACATTAAAATCGATTGGATTTATGGAAGTCAAATTATTTAATGAAGAAATGATGAATCAATATGCCAATCGCACCGCTGCAAGAAAGCTAGAATTTTTTAGAAGAATGCTAGAGTTTGGACACGCTACTCATTTTTATCCTTCGCTGTATACAACGTGGATTGAAAAACCATCTATTGCAAAAGGACATTACAGCGACAAGGAAAAACAAAATCGCACCGAGTACCGAGAACTAACCGACCGCGAAGCCCAGGTGATTATAAATGCATTAGAATCAGTCGTGCGCATTCGTCAGCATGAAAAGGAATTCAAAGCGCGCAATCGCTTAATGGGAATGCTTTTGTATATGAGTGGAATGCGTTCAAGTGAACTGCTGAGTTTAAATTGGGGAAGCTTCCGGGAAGACCGCCGCGGAAATTTGGTTGTAGATGTGATTGGTAAAGGAAAAAAAGAACGAACGATTCCCGTGTTTGATGATGTGAAAGAAACGCTTTTCACTTACCGGCAAGCGTTAAATGAAAGCACTGAACTAAGTCCTTTTGACACCGAACCGCTTTTTTACTCCATTAAAGAGTACTATCGTACCGGCGAAAAGAAGCGATTATCCTATACAACGTTGTATCGAACGATTAAATCAGCTGTTTATAAAGTAAAAGGAAACGCGTCTATTTCTCCTCATTGGTTTCGTCATACCTTTATTACAAACAGTTTAGCTAATGACGTTCCGCTTGCGGTTGTGAAGCAAGTAGTAGGGCATTCTTCTATTGCTACAACGAACGTTTATCTTGAAAAACTTCAAGAAGATACGGTATACGACGCGTTTCGAAAATCGGGGTATCGCTAATTACCTATAATATTTTTATGTAAACTAAAAAACATATATTTTCATTTTTACTGCTTATGCGTATGAAATAAGTTGTATAAATGAATAAGTTACTTTTCCTACAATATAATGGTAGAAAGTCGATAAAGGAGGGAGCTATCTATGACGGCTAAACATCCGCTTCACTACCATTTCGGAGAAGTAACGGAGCTTTTTCATTACATATACGAAGTTTGTGAAACAGCAGGTATTTATATTGACTGGAGCGGAACAGCCCAAACCGTTCAGCTATATCGAAGCAAAGAATCTTTTTTATCCGGAGAACGCTACATCGGAGCGATTCAGTATGAGGGAAGCAATCAGTTTCAAAAAAGATGGCCTTCTACCGTCAGTTTGAGGTTTCGACGTGCGAACTTGTCGTTTATTTTAAAATATTGTTTAGAACAAATTGAAGACTACCGCAAAGACACGAACAAAGAACCCTTCATTAATCCAAATGCAGAATCCATCGCGTTTAAATTCACCTCTTTAACAGATGAAACCAAACAAGTGATTTCAAAAATCAAAGAAGTGCTATGCATCGCCAACTACGTGTAAAACCCCGCAGAATGTTAGCTGTGGGGTTTTGGGTATTTAACGCAGGTCTTCTGCGTCTTGAAGCAATTGTTCGGCGCGGTATTCAAGTTTTTGTAAAGTTTCGGTATAAATTTTCACCTGCTGCTCGTTTAATTCGGACGTTAATTCGAAAAATACCTGCTCCACAGCAGGCGTTACTTCTGTTTTTAAACGCAGGCCACCTTCTGTTATTTGAATAAAAAACGAGCGGCGATCTTCTGGATTTCTGATACGCTGAATCCAATTTTGTTTTTCTAGTAAATCTAAAATTTTAGTCAGCGTCGCTTGATCTTTATCCGCTCGTTCAGCTAATTGTTTCTGCGTACTATATTCAGCTTCTGATACGCGTTTTAAAACGGTCCACTGTTCTGGTGTAATCCCAAAAGGGCGCAAGCGTGCGGCAACTACTCTGCTTAAGCGCTTACTTGTACGAACGGTGGGAATGCCGAACATTTCTTCTAACGATTCCATATAAAACCTCCTGCATACATACATGCTGTGATTATATCAGCTGTTTTTATTTCTGTAAATTTGTTTGTAAAGAGGACGCTTGATAAAAATAAATTTACAGAATAAATCGCAAATACACTAGACTTATTGTGTGTATCCTTGTAATCTAGTGTAAGAATAGTTAAACTTTTTCAAAAACAGTAGGGGGTACACACATCCATGATTAAAGCGGTATTTTTCGACTTAGATGACACGCTACTTTGGGACCAAAAAAGCGTAAAAGAAGCATTCGTTGCGACATGTACATATG
>NZ_JBFULJ010000485.1:0-2847 GCF_056400385.1 Priestia sp. P5_B4 | reverse complement strand
GAACAGAAGTAAGGGAAAGAAAAGGGGATTTCAATGAAATTGTTTCATWGATGCTAGATAATAAGTATTATGATGCCTTAGAAGAAAGAAATRAGCATCACCAGCGAAAAAACGAAGAGATGTTCAGTGATTTTACGGATGAAGAAATGATGTACTACTATGTACACCAACGAAAGCATATTCRAAAAGATCGAGAACGAAAAGAGAATACCAAAACTGAATACGTACGGATACTGCTGCAGTTTTATCGGTATGCTGTAGAAAGTGAATCGTTCCTACGCCAAGATATAGACAATTATATAGAAGAAACTATTTTTAAAAATCTACGTCCTTGGCATATACGGAACTACCAGAGTTATTTAAGCACCGCATTGTTAGGAAAGGGAGGGAAACCTTATTCACCTGCAACTTTAGATGCTAAAATGACGATTTTAAAAAGTTTTATGAAATGGTTACATGAAACGAAGTATATTCAGTATCCGTTACATAAAGAAATTTTGAGTACGTCATTATCTGAGCAAGAAATTCCAAACCGAGATTTGTATTATCATGAAGTCAAACAGTTGCTAGACTACTACAAAGACCATCCTATTAATTATGGATTGTTAACGATGTTGGCTATGACAGGATTGCGTGTACAGGAAATAGCTAAAGCTTCGTGGGGAGATGTATATCTAGACAGTTTAAGTGGCCATTATCGACTAAGAGGAGTAGGGAAGGGTGGAAAGAAATTTGATAAGTTACTTCATCCATCGCTATATGAACGCATCCTTGCTTTTCGCGAACGACGTCATGTCAGTACAGCATTAGATTCAAGTAATCGAGGTCCGTTATTTCCAACTAAAGATGGAGACTATTATCAATATAAAAACTTAAGTAATTATATTGTTCGTATCATTGAACGAACAGAATTACCTTTTATAAAAGAAAGGAATGATAGGATTACGCCTCATTATTTTCGACATTTTTATGCGATTTATAGTAGGCAGCAGGGAGCCGACATTTTCTTAATTCAAAAGGAGCTTGGTCATAGTGACCGTAAAACAACGGAACGTTATCTAGAGAAGGTATTACAGCGAGAACAAGAAATCGGACTGATGTGGAAAGATCAGGAATTCTAGTACTGCGATTAAAACAAATTTGTTTTTTAGTAATTAGATTCCCATACAACTTTCACTTACAAATCTGTATTTGTACGAATCAACAAGACTTACTAGACCATTAATGTATTCTCACACTCCATTCAATAAAAAACCTCTGCAGATAATTGCAGAGGTTTTTTATCATATTTAAACTGGCGTTTTTGCCTCGAGAGGTTCCGTTGCGCCCACTTCTGTCTGAACATCAAAGACGGCTGTATTTTTAATTTTACCGGTTAAATATCATGCTCTTCGTAAAATAAAATCACTATTAAAAGTGTTAAGAGTAATTATAAAACATTCTCTCTCAGCATATATCCAGCAACTGACCCTTTTTCCACAAAAAAGTCCAATATGATAAGAACTTCTTGTTTTAATTTTGTTTCCCTTCTTATTCTTTCACGATTCTTATAAATATAACGCTTCATCATGTTTTCTAATTCGTATATCGTATTACTCTCTAATTGAGTTGACCAAATGTTATAATGTTCAATTAGAATTTTAGAGACCCAAGATACTCCATTATTAAGATACCTTTGCCCAACTGGTTCTGGTGCGAATACTTAAGGAGATATAAAGAGGCAAAAAGTGTCTTAGTGGAATCTGGTCTTAAGCAGCAATTCCAAATAGTTGATGGATGAACTTCACTTGATTTTGGACAGACTGGTTCCATGAAGTAAGTTGCCCTTTTTTAATGATATGCATAGCTTCTATTCCAGAAATAATAGATGTAGCTGTGTGAAAGGATTTTAATCCTAACATAGGTCTAATTCGTTTTTTAATAAAACGATGATCTTGTTCTACTATGTTATTGAGATATTTCACTTGCCTTATTTGGATGCCTACAGGCATCTTTTTTTCGTTTTTCAACTCTTCAATGGCTATAGGATACGCTGGATTTTTATCGACGGTTATGACACGAGGCTTTGAAACATGAAGAGACCGCAAAGCTTTCTTGAAGAAACACTTTGCAGCCTTGTGATCTCTTGTTTTACTTAGATAAAAATCAATTGTATTTCCTTTAGAATCAACTGCACGATACAGATACATCCATTGACTTTTGACTTTCACATACGTCTCATCTACTCGCCAAGAATCATTGGTTGGCTTAAGGTGACGTCTAACTCGCTTATCTAATTCCGGACCATATTGATGAACCCAACGCATGATCGTTGTATGAGCCATAGCTAGTCCGCGTTCTTCCATCATTTCGACTACATCACGAAAACTGAGGTTGTACCGTAGGTACCATCTCACGGTTAATAAAATAATATCGGGTTGATAATGTTTCCATTTGAATAGATTTTGCTTTTCCATACTGATCACACACCTTTTTTAGAGTAATAGTATCAGTATGTCCGAGTTTAGGAGATTAATGAAAATGGCCTTGAAGTTTTTGCACCAGAACCGCTTTTTATACATATGCTTGTCTTAGAAAATAGTCTTTATGAAGAGAAAATATATGTTATTATTTAACTCCATTTATAGACTCCTTTAAAAAGTTACCATTTCAAATACTTTTAGAATAAGGGTGTTTTTTCTTATTTAACTACTAAAGAAACTTCCACTCTTTCTTTTTCTCTTATAATGATGATGTCCATAACTTCCGTGATGATCACGGCCTTTTCTATAATCGTCACTACTGCTATAACTCTTAAAAGGTTTTGATTTTCCTCTCTTGTAATCACTACTACTGTAATGCTTATGT
>NZ_JBFULJ010000484.1:0-2851 GCF_056400385.1 Priestia sp. P5_B4 | reverse complement strand
CGCAGTAGCAATAATCGTTACTGCGGCTCCAATCATTAATGATATTCTGACGCCGTACATTGTCCGGCTAAATACATCTCGTCCAAAGTTATCCGTTCCAAACCAGTGCGTGCTTGACGGCGGTGCTAATCGATTTGCAGGGTCGATTTGTAAGCTGCCAAAAGGAGAAATGAGCGGAGCAAAAACAGCAATCAAAATAGATAATAAAATAAGTATCGCTCCTCTTACTAGCAAACGATTTGAGAAAAAGCGCACTACCGCTGGGTTTCTTTTTTTCTTTACAGTTACTGAAATGGTCTCTGTATTTTGTTGTGCGTTCACATTCATCACCCTCCTTTAATCATGATAAGAATTGCGTACACGCGGATCGATCACGGCATACAGCAAATCAACAACTAAATTGATGACCACATAAGCAACCGTAATTAAAAGTACGGCTCCTTGAATAAGCGCGTAATCCCGGCGTTCAATTGATGAAACAATCAGCTGACCTAGCCCTGGAATGTTAAATAATGATTCTGTTACCGCCGCTCCGGTCACAAGTCCCGCAAATGATTCTCCGATAACTGTTAAAATCGGTAAAAAACTCACGCGCAGCGTATGCTTAAGCATAATTGTGCGTTCATTTAATCCTTTTGCTTTTGCCGTTTTAACAAAGTTCTCAGAAATGGTATCGAGTAAAGATGAACGCGTCATACGCGTAATTAATGCAGCTTGAATCGCTCCAAGCGTAATCGTTGGTAAAACTAAGTACTTTAAATACTCAAATAATCCAGCATTTAACGGAACGTATCCTGAAACAGGAAAAATTCGAAGCTGTACCGCAAAAAGCAAAATAAGGAATGAACCGAGAAGAAAGCTAGGAATGGAAATACCTAAAAGGCTAGCTCCCATAATGCTTTCATCACGAATCGTTCCTTTATGTTTAGCTGCATATATACCAAATAGTAAAGCAAACGCCACACCAAAAATTTGCGCGAGTATAGCTAGAGAAACCGTAGGGCCTACATTATCCCAAATTGCCCCGAGCACAGGTTTATTTAAAAAGTAAGAATAGCCAAAATTTCCGTGGGAAATGTTAGATAGCCAGATAAAGTATTGATTTACCACAGGCTCATCCAATCCCATTTCTTTGCTCAGCGCTGCAATTTGTTCCGGACTTGCGCCTTGTCCTAAAATGATTGCTGCGGGACTCCCAGGCGTTAAGCGCGTAATTAAGAACACAACAATAGATACAATGAATAAAACAGGGATTAGTGCAAAAAGTCTCTTAAGTGTATAAGCTCCCATCGTAAACTCCTTTCTAAAACAGAGAGCGTAAGCCCTCTGTTTATTAGAATAATAAGATATTATTTTGTTAAACTCATATTGTAGAAAATTGGACCTAAATTATACTCATAACCTTTTGCATTGTTAGAAACGGCATTGATGTTCACTTTATGACCAATAAGCGTAAACGGAAGCTCGTCCCATACGTATTGCTGAATTGCATCAATGTCACCGCGAGCTTCTTTAACAGAAGGAGCAGCTTTAATTTTGTTTAAGTAGTCCATTGATTTTTCAACTGATGTACCTTTTGTAGTCCAGAATCCTTGGAAGATGGTAGAACGAGCGTTCCAGTCAACAGGATAGATGTCCCATTGGCTTGTATCACTCATTTTATCGCTGAATGTCGCCCAGTCGTATACTTCTAATTTTACATTCATACCAATGTCTTTTAACTCTTGTTGAACCACAACAGCTGTATTGTATTGATCTTGGTAATCACGAGACGCCATTAAGCGAATTTCTTCTCCGTTATAACCAGATTTCTTCAAATATTCTTTTGCTTTTTTCTTATCATGCTGGTTATATTCTTCTTTTCCAGCTGTACTGTAGTAATTTGGATACTCTTTGTTCACAATGGATGAAGAAAGCTTGTAATAATCCGAGTTTCCGTAAGAACTGTCTAAGATGTCTTTTGAGTTAAGAGCTGCGTTAACTGCTTTTCGTGCATTGATGTCTTTAAAGACGCCTTTATCTGCGTTGTAGAAAAGTCCCATAAATCCGCCTGGTGATGTTTCTACTTTTGCATTTTGACTGCCTTCAACTTGTTTGGCATTATCGCTTGATACAGATAGCGCAACGTCAAATTGTCCGGTTGTAATACCAGAAATCCTAGTTGACTCATCGCTTACGAAACTAATCTTAATTTCATCGACGTGAGGAGTTTTCTTAACTTCGCGGCCTTTCGAAGAATAATCTTTAAATTTCTCTAATAAAAGATATTGATTTTTCTTCCACTCTTTTACTTTATATGGACCTGTTCCTATGTAGTCTTTGATCCCTTCATCAGATGCATTGTCAACGACTTCTTTTGGTAAAATAGCTGCTGCGGGGATTGGATCAGCTAATAAAGAAAGCGTGTTAACGTTTGGTGATGGTAAATGAAGCTCTACTGTATAATCACCGGTTTTGGTCATTTCAGCACCAGAGAAGTTTGTTTTCCCAAGAGACGATAGCTTAATCCAGCGGTTAATAGAAGCGACAACGTCATCTGCAGTCATTTCTTTACCGTTATGGAATTTAACCCCTCTTCTTAATTGGAACGTGTATGTTTTATTATCATCGCTAATATCTACTTTAGACGCTAAGTCAGGCTTAGGATTTCCTTTTTCGTCTAAAATCATTAGTCCTTCGTAGATACTGCGCGTTGCGTCTTTCACATCTGAGTCCCCAGTAATTTGAGCATCTAGCGTTGCTGGCTCACTTTGAGACGCGACGTTTAGCGTTCCACCTTCTTTTCCTTCTTTTTCACTTGAAGAATTTTTGCTTGCATTACCACTGCACCCTGCTACCATGAGGACAATGG
>NZ_JBFULJ010000483.1:0-2852 GCF_056400385.1 Priestia sp. P5_B4 | reverse complement strand
CCCTGCTTCTCTCGCTCTTTTTAGACCATCTGAATCCGGATCAATTCCAAGAACAGCTGTTAACTCGATAAATTCGCTGCGCTGAAGCTTATACATCAAATCGGTCCCAATATTTCCTGAGCCAATAATTGCGGCTTTCACTTTTTCCACTACTCTTCACCTTCTTTCCGGTATTATTCAAAACGTACGGATACTGAACCAAGAGAACCGAATTCTGCTTTTACTGCATCCCCGCTCGCAACTGGTACTGCTGCAGATAGAGCCCCTGGTAAGATTAATTCGCCGGCTTTTAAACAAATATCGAAATCAGATAGCTTATTTGCCAGCCATGCAACCGCATGTGCCGGATGCCCAAGGGCAGCTGCCCCAGCTCCTGTTGCGACAAGCTCCTTGTTTTTATAGAGAATCATACTAGTCGTACGTAAATCGGCTTGCTCAATTGTGGAATATTTATTCCCTACCACTACTTTGGCAGAAGAGCCATTGTCTGCAACCGTATCGACTAATTTGATTTTCCAACCGGCAATGCGACTATCAATGACTTCGATGGTCGGCACCACGTATTTCGTTGCCATTAAGACATCCAAATAGGTAACGTTAGGCCCTTTTAAATCTTCTTCTAGAATAAACCCAATTTCCGCTTCAATTTTTGGAGCCACCATTGAATGAATGTTGATTATTTCATTATCCGTTACTTTCATATCATCAAATAAGTGTCCATAATCAGGCTCACTAACGCCTAACATATCTTGCATGGCTTTACTGGTTAGACCAACTTTTTTACCAACAATCTTTTTTCCTTCTTCCAGCTTTCTTTTTACAATCTCTAATTGAATATGGTAAGAATCAGCTACTGATAAAGCAGCATGTCGTTCTGTAATAGGAGAAATTGGCTGATTCGTCTTTTCTGCTTCTAAAAGTTCTTCTGCAAGCTCACTAATAAGTGTACGCATCCGTTAATCACCTCTTTTATAGAGTTAAAGTTTCATTGTAATTGTTTTGGCTTCCGTATAAAATTCAAAGCTGTGCCGGCCGCCTTCACGACCAATTCCACTTGCTTTTGCTCCGCCAAACGGCGTTCTTAAATCACGAATATACCAGCAGTTGATCCAAAGTAATCCAGCAGTAACTCCAGAAGCAACGCGTTGTGCTCTTCGTAAATCATTTGTCCAGACAACCCCTGCTAATCCATAAATAGAATCATTGGCAATTTGAATTGCTTCCTCTTCTGTTTTAAATGGAATAACAACAAGTACAGGTCCAAAAATTTCTTCTTGAGCTACACGCATTTTGTTATCTACGTCGTAAAGAACAGTCGGCTCATAAAAATTCCCTGTTTCTAAACCTTCTACTCTTTTTCCTCCGCATGCCAGCTTAGCTCCTTCCGCCAAACCAATTCGGACATATTCATCGACCGTTTCTAAGTGACTTTGTGATACAAGTGCTCCCATGTTTGTCTCTTCACTCAGAGGATCGCCTACTTTAATATTTCTTACCGCTGCTGTGAACTTTTCAAGAAACTGCTTATAAATGCTTTCTTGTACAAGTAAACGAGAACCTGCTAAGCATATCTCTCCTTGATTTCGATAGATTGCTTCGATAGATCCTTTTACTGCTTCATCCAAATCCGCATCTTCAAATACAATATTGGCTGATTTGCCTCCAAGCTCTAGCGAAACAGGAATCAGGTTTTCTGCTGCATTTCGCATGACCGTTTTTCCTGTATTACTTTCCCCGACAAATGAAATACGGCGAACGGACGGGTGAGTAGACATAGTAGTCCCTACCGTATTCCCTGGACCTGTAATAATATTCAATACACCAGGAGGCAATCCAGCTTCATTAGCAATTTCTCCAAGCATTACTGCACTTAACGGTGTATAAGAAGCGGGCTTAATAACCACTGTATTGCCAGATGCCAAAGCAGCTGAAGCTTTCCATGTCATCTGCATAAATGGTAGATTCCAAGGGATAATGAGGCTTGTAACTCCCGCTGGTGAATACTTGGCATAGGACATGACATTATGCTTTTCGTAATGCTCATGCACCATATATTTAGCCATCTCAGCAAAGAAACGGAAGTTTTGAGCTGCTCGTGGAATATCAAATTCTCGACTTTCTTTAATAGGTTTTCCTACATCTAGCGTTTCTAAATAAGCTAGTTCATCTACTTTTTCCATAATTAAGTCAGCCATTTTACAAAGGATGGCAGAGCGCTCTTCAACAGGCATCTTGCTCCAAATACCGCTTTCAAATGCACKCTGAGCTGCGTCAATAGCGCGCTTTGCATCTTCTGTGCCGCCATTAGCTACAGAAGCTAATTTCTCATTCGTTGCTGGATTAAAGGTATCAAAGGTTTGACCGGATAGAGCGTCTACGTATTCTCCATTAATAAAAAGCTTTGCATCTTTTACCGTCATTTCTTCAATAACTGCCTCTTTATTCATCGGATATCCTCCTTATCCTCAATCTCTAAAACCATTTCAATTTCTACAGCTGTGTTATTGGGGAGCTGAGCCATTCCTACAGCTGAACGGCCGTGTTTCCCTTTATCCCCAAATACTTTTACGAGCAAGTCTGAAGCGCCATCCATTACTTTAGGCTGGCCCGTAAAGTCCTCTGTACTATTTACAAAACCAAGAATTTTAACGACACGCTTCACTTTGCTTAACCCGTCTAACTCGTAACTTACCGCACTCAATACATTCAGCACGGATTGCTGAGCCGCCTTATATCCCTCTTCAATTGTTAAATCCTTGCCTAACTTGCCGTGATATTGATCTACCCCTTGGCCAGAAGTAAACAATAAATTACCTGTTCGTACACAGCTGACGTAGTTTCCTACTGAAGGA